>NZ_JAUBTO010000020.1:0-83759 GCF_036702495.1 Microcoleus sp. C2D2
TGCTCAAATTGTGGCGCTAAAGTGCAAAAGTCTTTGAGTACCCGTACCCATTCTTGTCCACATTGCGGTCACGTCGAACAACGCGATGTGAATGCAGCCAAGGTAATTTTAAGTCGTGCAAACACTAGGGGAGGGCATCCCCAAAGTAACGCTAGTGGAGTTGTAGCCTCTACCTCTGTTGGTCGTAAGACCTGCAAAGGCAAGCAACAACTGTGAAACTAGAATCCCCGCACCTTCAGGTCGGGGAGTGTCAACCTAACTATTTCTCGATTTATCGAGCAGCTTTTTCTACAAAAAACTTTAGCCGTTTTAACCACTTCTGGCAGTAGTCGAGCAATTGTTCGCGTCCAACACAAACAGCACTTACGCACGGGCATCTAGAAACCGGGTTTTTTTACGAAAAGACGCGTTATGGCCCGTAGATTCGCTAAAAAACCCGGTTTCTTGGGTTGGATTGCGTCCAGGACTGACAAATATTTCCGCATCTTCCCCCGGAAGAGCCACAACAATCAAAGCATTAACAATTTTAGCGCCAAACAAACTTTCACTCTAAGTAAGTCGGTGGAAAAATTAATAATTAGGTAACAAAATATTAAGTAACCTCATCGGAGTTAAATTTAATAGGTTAGTGCCCCTTTGACAAATGGCTACAACCTATTATGAACTATGAACGGAATCTCTCCTTCTTCAGGGCGAGAGTTCCTCAATAAATAGACTCTCCGTTAAACCCTAGGCATCGCATTCCTCATACACAGAAAAGAGTGGACTCTTTTCTAAGATCCACTCTCTGTTAAACTCTCTTAGGGCTAGCTTTAACAAGCTGGAGTTAAGTCCTTACTTTAGCTAGTCCTTAATTATTCTGTTGTCATGAATGACCACTTTTTCCTTGACTTCAGGACTGCCGGAGATGTGAATATCCGTATCCATATTTTCCTCGGGGGATTCGGCTAGATATTGGGCAGATGACTTAACATCATGCGCTGCACCTTTAAAAGATGCGGCTGCATTTTGGGCAGATGACTTAACATCATGCGCTGCACCTTGAGGAGATGCGGCTGCATTTTGGGCAGATGACTTAACATCCCGCGCTGCACCTTTAAAAGATGCGGCTGCATTTTGGGCAGAGGACTTAACATCCTGCGCTGCACCTTGAGGAGATTCGGTTGCATTTTGGGCAGATGACTTAACATCCTGCGCTGTATCTTTAGCAGATTCGACTGCATTTTGGGCAGATGACTTAACATCCTGTGCTGCACCTTTGGCAGAGGACTTAACATCGTGCGCTGCACCTTTGGCAGATTCGGCGGTGCTTTGAGCAGATGACTTGACGGATTCAGCTACACTTTTGCCAGATGACTGAAGCGATTCGGCTGCACTTTTTATTGATGGCTCCACTGCCTTCGCTGTCTCTTTTACAGTCGATCTAATATCCTTAGTGGCACCCTCAATTTCCTGAGCTACAGCTTTGGCAGAAGGTTTAACTTCATCGGCAGTGCTCTTAATAGAGTCCGCTGCACTTTGTATAGAAGGCTTGACACCTTCGACTGTCTGCTTGACTGAATCTTTTACTTCTCTAATCGTAGGTTTGACTTCCTCGGATGCGCTCTTGACTGCATCTACTACAGAAGGTCTAGCTTCCTGAACAGTCTGATTGACAGATTCGGCTATACCTGTAATCGAAGGCTTAGTTTCCTCAACTGTCTGCTTGACTGCTTCTGCTGTAGCTTTGATAGATGGTTTAACTTCCTCAGCAGTTTCCTTTGCTACTGTCCCTAGCTCTTCTACAGTGTGTTTAATACCGTCTGCTACAGTGTGTGCTGCATCCCCTAAATTATCTACAGCACGGTTAACCGTATCAGCAGTACCTTTACCAATAATAGCGCCAGCAACTGAGCCTGCTACAGCACCAATAATTCCTCCAGAGCGAGCACCGAGTACACCACCGACTGCTGCTCCTGCTATCCTCGCACCAATGCCTGAGCCTGAGCCTGATGATTGATCTTGGTTTGATTCTGTATTTTCGTTAGTCTGAGCCTGAAGCTGCTGGTTTTCGCTATTGTCAACTTTCTTTTGTTGGGACTCAGGATTTGCTTCAGGCTGGTTAAAAGGCTGCGTATATTCAGTCATAGATATCTTTGGGTATTACTACTACATTGACTAGCCTAACTATTACTTGTAATAAAATCTACTGCCTAAGAACTAGATTTTGACTGTTACTTAAGAAGTAGATTATCAAAGGTACTTACTGCTAGTGTGGTAGTGGGTCGCTGTTCATTCGACCTTGAGGAAGCTGGAGGCGCGCGATCGCACATCTGGCAAAGTCTTAGCCTAGCCATCCACAAATAACTCACTTATCCAGACTTGTTAACAGATTAACTGTTTATATCTAAAACTAAGCAATTTTTATTAAACATATCTAACTCTCGTGTAGATGGTTAATAAAATTAATAAAATACAGTTGATACCCAGCTTAAATGACAGCATCGCATTGACTTCCTAGAAAAATATACACTGTTTTGTAAGAGCATTCATATTTCACTTGCAGCTTAAAAGCTGCCAGTAGCTTTCATTCCCTGCTTGAAAGACCGGGGATATGAGCGTAGTCCCTATAGTTAGGGGTTGAACAGGCCAACTCAGGTTTATCCTAACTATTTCTCGATCGATCGATCGAGTAGCTTTTTCTACAAAAAACTTTAGGAGAGCTCGAGCGACAGCAACTTGAGCGCTTTAGCCACAGAAGCCCGATCGCACTTACGTATAATTTTGCATAAGTTCGATCGCCCCCAACAGCCCCCAAAACTTCAATTACTACCGGATCGTCGATCGAAGTGACAGAGATCGACTAAAGTAAACAGAAATTATTATGGGCGGTAATTAGAGTGATCGAGACTTTAGCAACAGGAGTCGCAGCAGCCGGTGCGCTGCTGGCATTGGGCGGGTTAGGCCTAGAGTTGAACTATCGCCTCCTTCCCCGTGGAAATAAACTAGAACTCACAGCCGGAGAATGGCACTTAGCCATCTCCGAACCCAACCGCTATCTTTTAGTCGGGGAAATGGAGTTCCGCAACCTGACACAGCGGTTTGAGATTATGTTGCCGGAAGTGCGGGCACAGGTGAAACTGCTGTCAGACGGAAGTTTAGATGGGGTTACTTCCCAGACAAAGGTGATTCCTTGCCACAAAGACGCAGTAGCCAGAGCAGACGATTACTGGTTCGGCTATATTGTTAAAGCGCAAAAAACTACGAAAATAAAAGTCTCTGTAGACATTCAAGGGCAAGATTTAACCAAATTGCAATCAGCTTGGGTGCAAGTACACTTCGTCACCTACGGTCCGGGCGGGCGCATCCCCAAAGTCCGTAACGTAGTAGTCCCGCTGCAATTTCCCAACACGGACACCGTACCCACCGCCCGAAATGTCGGGGTGGCAGAAGTCTTGCCGATTCGCACTCACATACTGGCGGAACTGGACAATCCCGTCGAAATTGTCAAACGGTACGTGCTGCCGCGGGCCCAGAAAGGCGATATAGTCGCCCTGGCCGAAACTCCCCTAGCTTTGATGCAGGGACGCTATCGCCATCCCAGCGAAGTCAAACCCGGATGGGCGGCAAAGCGAGTGTGCTTGTTTTTCTTGCCCATGTCGAGTTTGGCGACGGCTTGCGGGATGCAGACTTTGGTGGATGTAGTTGGGCCTTGGCGCGTAGTTGCGGCATTTGCAATTGGCGCTGCAGCCAAAATATTTGGCAAACCGGGAGTCTTTTACCAACTTGCAGGCGAACAAGCAAGGCTGATCGACGACGTTACCGGGACTTTGCCACCCTTCGACCAATTTATTGTCCTAGGCCCGGACAATCCCCAGCAAGTTGTAGAAGAAATTCAACGAGAAACCGGACTTGCGGCGGCGATCGTAGACGCTAATGACTTGAAAGCAGTTAAGATATTAGCAGCGACCTCCGATTTATCGGTAACATTTTTAGAGCAAGCCTTGCGCAGCAACCCCGCCGGGAATGCTGACGAGCGAACACCGGTCGTTTTAATTCGACCTCTGCCACAAAAATATTGAGTTGAAAACTGAAAATTAAAAATTCAAAAAGATGATTTGAAATTTTTAATTTTCGATCGAGCAAGAAAGGGAGAAGAATCAAAAGTTTTAAGTTTTGAACTCAAAATTTACCCATTCAAAACTTAAAACTTCGCTAACTCTTCCCCTTTCTGAATTTTTATTTTAAAATTTCCCTTCCCCACTTTCATGCTATGACTTCATTTCCCTCCCAAAACCAAAACCAGGTTGTGATTCGCCCGTTTCAGTATCGCGACATCGAGGCGATGGAACAATTGTGTGCGGAAACAGCCGACGAGCCCGAAAACCGCAAGGGCGCAAGCTGCGACTTGGTACTAGGTAGAAAGTTGCAGCAGATTCGTCGCTGGTACGGACTGCTAAAAATTTTTAGCTGGTTTCCCAACCCTTGTCAGTCCCTGTTCCGTGCCCATGTGGCCGAAGAAGAAGGGAAAGTTAAGGGCATAATTCAGATTTCTCCTTTCAACCGCACCCGCAGCACTTGGCGGATCGATCGCATAGGAGTAGACCCAGAAGCCCGCAGCAAAGGAATTGGTTCAATGCTGCTGCGGTACTGCTTTGAGGCAGTCTGGGAGGCGCGGACATGGCTGTTGGAGGTGAATGTCGGTGACAAAACTTCCCTGGCTTTGTATCGGCAGAACGGGTTTCAGCCTTTGGCCCAAATGACTTACTGGACGATCGCCCCAGAACGCCTTGTGGAAATGGCTTCCTCGACGCCAGATTTGCCGAACCTGCTGCCGGTCAGCAACGCGGACGCTCAGTTGCTCTACCAACTGGATACCGCGTCTATGCCGCCGCTGGTGCGCCAAGTATTCGATCGGCACATTCAAGATTTCAAAACCAGTTTTTTAGGCGCTTTAGTCGAAGGTGTCAGACAGTGGCTGGGCAAAACAGAAGTAGTCAGCGGTTACGTGTTTGAACCGCAGCGGAAAGCCGCGATCGGCTATTTTCAGGTGCAGCTATCCCGCAACGGCCACCAACCGCACGTCGCCCAGTTGACCGTACACCCGGCCTACACTTGGCTTTACCCGGAACTGCTGTCCCAGATGGCGCGGCTTGTTCAAGATTTCCCGGTTCAAAGCCTGCAACTGGCTTCCGCTGACTATCAGCCGGAACGGGAAGCTTATTTAGAGCAATTTGGAGCAGTGCGCGTGGAACACAGTTTGCTGATGTCTCGATCGGTGTGGCACAAATTGCGCGAGTCCAAGTTGGTTTCTCTCGAAGGACTCCAGCTATCAGAAATGCTGCAAAGCTTCCAGCCAACTCGCAAACCCGTACCCGGCCGGATGTCCTGGCTCGGCCCGATGGCTGGGGAAGCCACAGCAGGGCCCGCGTCCTCGGAGATCAAACCCCTGTTGGCTGACTCAGGAAACAGCCAAACGAATCAAGTTAACCCCCTGAACTTCCAGAATTCCGAATCCTCGGCAACAGATATCAGCAGCATTTTGCCTCTAAAATTGCCCGAATTGCCTCTAGACGAAGGCTCCCAAGAGAAAAGTTAATACTTAATAGTGAAAAGCAGAAAGTAGGAAATTTTTCATCCAAGCAGCCGTCTGTGCTCTTGGGCGCACCCTACCATTAAGTAAGGTCGCATCAACTATTTTCTTCTTACTTTCTGCTCTTCTCTTCTCTTCTTCCTTCGCGCACTTCGCGTCTTCGCGGTTCGTTAAAATAACATTATTTCCGCAAAAAAACAGTAAATCTAAAATCTAAAATCTAAAATCTAAAATTGATTGATTGATAGATAATGTCCAACGATAAATTATGGATTTCAGCACTAGGATTAGATATCGGCCTCAAACGAGTCGGCATCGCCGGATGTGACGGCACCGGTTTAATAGCTACGGGCATTACAACTCTGGTACGATCGTCCTTCGATCGGGACGTAGCTTATCTCCGAGAGATAGTCTCACAGCGGAGAGTGCAAATTTTAGTGGCCGGCTTGCCTTACTCCCTGAACGGAGAATTGGGCGCCCAAGCCCGACAGGTGCAGAAATATGCCAATCGCATCGCCAGAGCCTTAGAGCTCCCCCTAGAGTACGTGGACGAGCGCCTGACTTCGGTTGAGGCAGAGGAATTGATGAAAGCTGCAGGGATTTCGGTGTCGCAAAATAAGGGTTCGATCGATCGCAAAGCAGCAGCCCTGATTTTGCAGCAGTGGTTGGACGAGCGGAGGCAAAAGATCTGCGCAAGTGGCAATCCTTGATAGCTTGTAACAGAGGCGTGATATCCTGGTTGTGCAAGGAAAGCGAAGCACACCTGTAACCGTTGACACACTGGAGAAAATTTTGCTGTACCCTCGGTACTGAAGAAGCACAAAATTGTGATTTCTCCTCAGTGTCCCTTGCGGACTCGACTGAGATTGAAACGCTGCACTCCTCGCCTGTGGAAAATGCCGGGAGTCTCGCGGTTTAAGCTTGTGGACTGGCGATTGTCGCCCGATTAGCCCTAATATCGCCACAAAAATTCCCAATTGTCAAGCAAACGTTACTGAATTATTGACGGAAAATAAGATACACGCGATGTCCTCATCCCCATACCGCAAAGATAATGGCAATTCCAACGAAGAGTCCGTCACCCTGACGGATGAAGTTGGGCGATCGCTAACTTGCAACATAGAATATTCTATGAACCTAGAAGGTCAAGAATACGCTTTGCTGCTTCCGATTGACTCACCCGTAGAAATTTTTACTTGGCAGGGAGACGATACCGACGAAGCAGCAATTCCTGTAGAAGACGAGACCGAAATTGACAAAATTTTTGATACAGCTAGAGTTGTGCTGCAAGAGCAGAACTTGACCCTCCGACGCACGGCCGTGACGCTGACTGTGGTTGGCGAATTGCCGGAATTTCCCGAAGACGATGTGGCATCCGATGCCGATCCGGATGAGGAGTCCGAGTTCGAGGAGCTGATGTGGCTGACCAGCTTCTACCACGAAGAGCAGGAATATGCCATTTATACGCCTCTCGACCCGTTCTTTATCTTGGCTAGAATGAATGATGACGGCAAGCCAGAATTGCTCTCGGAAGAAGAGTTTCAAAGGCTGGAACCGATGTTGCCTATGCTGGAAGACCAGTTCTTTGACGAGCTTGATTAGATATTAATTGCAGGCAGAAGGCCTGAGGGCAAAAAGCAGAATTTTTTACTATTTTATAAAAAAAGTAAACTGCTCGCCCGATCGAATTTTTTCGAGATTGTGCCTTCAGCCTTTACGCTCGGGCTTTTGAAGTGGACCGCGTGAATTGGGTCTTTTAAAGGGCTTGTATCCGTAACTTTTGGGTCATCAATCGCAGGTCATCGGTCATTAGTCGCTAGTTAACCGCCGCTTATCCAGGACAACGGACTGTCACTAACCCCAACCTGAAGGCGTGGGGCTTGAAAAGAGGAAGACTCACCACCTTCTTAATTCAGGACTAAAAAAGTGTCTAGCCAATTACTGAACTGCCTGGGAGTGGTATCCCGCAAGACGTTAAGAATGCCTCCCTAGTTTTTAACCTCTCTGGTGGTCAGTGGCGAAGGGAAATATACACCTAGAAATAGGACTTACAGTCAATGTTTGTACCAGTTGTAGGCAGCAATAACCGTCCCCTGATGCCAACTACCCCTGCTCGGGCTAGACGTTGGATCGAATCGGGCAAAGCTACGCCGTTTTTTAAAAAAGGAGTATTTTGTGTTCGACTGAATACAAAACCTTTAAGCCACAACTATCAACCAATTGCAGTTGGCATTGACCCAGGTAGTAAGCGTGAAGGATTTACCGTTAAATCCAGAACGCATACCTACTTAAACATCCAAACCCATGCAATTGATTGGGTAAAAGATCGCGTTGAGGTCAGACGAAATATGCGACGTGGTAGGCGGTTTCGCAATACTCCCTGCCGTCAAAACCGAACTAATCGCTCGGTCAATAAAAATCGCATCCCCCCATCGACTAAAGCGAGATGGCAGTGGAAATTAAGGATTGCCAAATGGTTGACTTTGATGTTTCCGATATCGACATTTGTTGTAGAAGACGTTAAAGCAAAAACCTGGAAGGGAGCTAAGAAATGGAATACAAGTTTTAGTCCTCTGGAGGTAGGTAAACGATGGTTCTACTCGGAAATTGAGAAAATTGCTCACCTGGAAATTAGGCAGGGCTTTGACACCTGTAAAATGCGTCAAGATTTAGGACTCCTCAAGTCTAAACAAAAGCTGTCAAACTTGTTTGAGGCTCATTGCGTTGACTCTTGGGTATTAGCTAATTGGTATATCGGAGGACATATCCAGCCCGATAATACCAAGCTAATAGAAGTAATCCCTTTGGAGTTTCATCGCAGACAGCTCCATCGTTTGCAGCATTCCACTGGTCATGTCCGCTCTCGGTACGGCGGAACTTTAAGTGCAGAATTTAAGCGCGGTTCAATCGTTAAACACCCTAAATATGGGTTCTGTTATGTTGGGGGTTGGCAAGAGTCGCCAACAAAGAAAGACCCACAGCGAAAAACAATTAGTTTGCACGATCTAAAAACAAGCAAGCGATTGTGCCAAAATGCAGCGCCTACAGATTGTAAGTTTTTGTCTTACAATTCGTGGCGCTCCGCAAATTAATCTGTAAAGCCGTGCTAGAAGCACGTGGTTTCAAACCCAGAAATTTCGATGAATAAAGAACAAATGACAAAAGGCAGCGCGCGCGAGGGCCGAAAAGGAACTCCGCAAGTCTCTAAATGGTTGTTTTATCTGGCGTTGCTGCCGGCAATCTGGGGGGTTTGCGCTTGGCAGGGCTGGGCTTGGTGGAGCTGGGCTTCCGCCCCGCCTAAAATAGCTGAAACGTCAACTTCCCCGCCAGAGGATGCTGCTGTTTTGATCCAAATCCCGGAGGGTACTCCGAGTCAAAAAATCGGGCGGGATTTAGAGGCGGCGGGGTTGATTCGATCGAGTTCGGCATGGAATATGTGGGCACGCTGGCTGACTCTGCAAAACCGCGATGGAGGTTTTCAAGCGGGAACTTACCAACTGTCGCCGACTCAGCCTCTGAGTGCAGTTGCGGAGAAAATCTGGAAGGGCGAAGTCGTACAGCAGAGTTTCACGATTCCAGAAGGGTGGTCGCTGCAACAAATGAGCGCTTATTTTGAAGCGCAAGGTTTTTTCCCGGCTAAGGATTTTATGGCGGTGGCGAGTCAAGTTCCCTACGCTCAGTACCCTTGGCTGCCGAGCGGCCTGCCTCATTTGGAAGGGTTTTTGTACCCGGATACTTATCAGCTAGACGGCGATGCAGTTACCCCGGAAGCTGTCATCAAGCAAATGCTCGGTCGCTTCGAGGAGTTGGCTTTGCCGATATATCAAAAGAATCAGAAGAACACTAAGCTGGATTTGAAAGAGTGGGTGACGCTGGCGAGTATTGTGGAAAAAGAGGCTGTGGTTGCTTCGGAGCGCAATCGCATTGCTGGGGTGTTTACCAGCCGCTTGAATAAGGGCATGAAGTTGGGTTCAGATCCGACGGTTGAATACGCCCTCGGCATCAGGCAAACTAAGGAGAAGCCTTTGACTTTCAAGCAGGTGGATACGCCTTCTCCTTACAATACTTATGTGAATGTAGGGCTGCCGCCAACTCCGATCGCATCTCCGGGAATAGCAAGTCTGGAAGCGACTCTGGCTCCAGAAAAGACAGAATATCTGTATTTTATGGCTCGATACGACGGGACTCACATTTTCAGCCGCACCCAGGCGGAACACGATGCTGCTATTGCTAAAGTTGACCAGCAGTTGCGATCGACTCAATAGATGGGCAAGGACTAATACAAAAGTAAAAAGTCAAAAGTAACAAAGCAAAAGCAATAATTATTCACTTTTGATTTTTTACTTGTTTAATTTTTAACTTCCAATTTCTTATTTCTCAATCTAAAATCTAAAATCTAAAATCATTATGACTTGGGGTAAAATACTACAGCCTGACTTAGTTCTAGGCGATTCAGTCATGAAATTAACGGTTGATATTTTGCAAGAACATAATATTAAAGGATTAGTTTTGGATGTGGACGAAACTCTCGTTCCCATTACAGCAATGAATGCTTCTCCTGAACTCACCCTGTGGGTGGAAGAAATAAAACCAGTGGTATCGCTGTGGTTGGCGAGCAATAATTTAAGTCAGACTCGGATCGGTCGGATTGCTGAGTCTTTGAATCTACCTTACATCACGGGTGCGGCTAAGCCGTCGCGCCGCAAGCTGCGAAGGGCTATTCATGCGATGAATTTGCCGGTGGAACAGGTGGCGATGGTGGGCGATCGACTTTTTACTGATGTTTTGGCAGGGAACCGTTTGGGTATGTTCACTATTTTAGTGGAACCAATGGTTGATGCTGGGTATGCGCTTCGCAAGTATCCGATGCGATCTTTTGAAGTTTGGGTTTCTCAAGCTTTGGGGGCTTCTCTGAAAATTAAAGATTAGTCATTAGTCATTAGTCATTAGTCATTAGTCATTAGTCATTAATGCGGAGAGCGGGTTTATAAATATCCAGGACGTGAATCATAGATTTTGGTGAACCCGCACCTACAGTATTGGTTATAATCAACTAGACATCTCGAGAAAAGCCAGCTTTGAACAGGCAGGATGCCTGTTCCACAATAATTATGGGAGATGTCTACTGGAAATGATATTATCACTAATAACTAATAACTACCGACTACTGACTACTGACTACTGACTACTGACTACTGACTACTGACTACTGACTACTGACTACTGACTACTGACTACTGACTAATGACTCAAACTATTGTTGTTAAAATAGGAACTTCGACCCTGACTCGATCGACTACGGGAAACTTAGCTCTTTCAACTATTGCTGCATTGGTAGAAATTTTAGCCGGTTTGCGGCAGCAAGGTCATCGAGTAGTTTTGGTTTCTTCGGGTGCGGTTGGGGTTGGCTGCGCGCGCTTGGGTTTGACGGAACGCCCGCGAAACATTGCTCTAAAACAGGCTGTGGCGGCCGTGGGCCAAGGGCGGCTGATGCGGGTGTACGATGACTTGTTTACTACTCTACAACAGCCGATCGCTCAAGTATTGCTCACCAGGGGCGATTTAGTGCAGCGTAACGGTTATGTTAACGCTTGCAATACCTTTCAACAACTGCTGAGGTTGGGCGTGATTCCGATCGTCAATGAAAATGATACTGTGGCGGTAGACGAGCTCAAATTTGGCGATAACGACACGCTTTCGGCGCTGGTGGCGAGTTTGGTAGAAGCAGATTGGTTGTTTGTGCTCACAGATGTCGATCGGCTGTATTCCGCCGATCCGCGCAGCAATCCCGACGCGCAGCCGATCGCCCTAGTCCAAAGTATGGCACAGCTAACAGAATTTCAGGTGCAAACAGGAGATTCCCGCAGTGGTTGGGGAACCGGCGGTATGGTGACCAAAATTGAAGCCGCGAGAATAGCAACTGGATCGGGAGTGCGCACAGTCATCACTGACGGCTGCTTTCCTGGTAATATCGAGAAAATACTCAACGGAGAGTCGATCGGTACTCAATTCGAGCCTCAACCGCGCCCTGTAAACGCTCGCAAGCACTGGATAGCTAACGTGCTAATTCCGGCAGGAAAACTGTATTTAGATGCGGGTGCTGTCAAGGCAATTTCCCATGGCGGAAAATCGCTTTTAGCTGCGGGTATTGCTCAAGTAGAAGGAGAATTTCAAGCTGATGATTCCGTGCAGTTGTGCGACACAGCAGGCAAGCAAATTGCTAGAGGACTTGTGAATTATAGCAGTTTAGAATTGAGACAAATCCAGGGCTGCAAGTCAGATAAAATTTCTGATATTTTAGGCTATCCCGGTGTAGGAACGGCGGTGCACCGAGATAATTTAGTGATTGTTTAGTAATTTTTTAAACTAACAAATATCGAGACAGTCGAAAGCGCGATCGAATGCAGAAATTGAGGATACTTGCAGCACAGTATTGCAAGAATGTGTTTGGCTGTGTTCAAACAGCTCGTTCATTACTTCTGTAAACAGTTCAAATACATTTTGTGCTAATTCTAAAGCTGCTTGGGATTCCGCATCAGTAAGTTTTATCTCTGCTAAAACTTGCAACATCTCAGGCCTGTTTAAAAGGTGATGATTTTCTAAACTCACATAACCTCCTCCCAAATAAACATATTCTTTTTTGGTAATTTGCTGTAATTCCATGACCACTTCTAGCGCCGCCTCAAAAAAAACTGTGGCCGTTCCTTCGAGGACTTCCACTAACACCAGTTTCTGAATGGGAGAGGCTTGGAAAGCATAGCATTCGAGCGCTGAACAGAGCGATCGAGTTTTTTTAGTTTCTTCACCCCAAAGCAGTCTGAAGTCGCCATAACTCATTAATTGATTGAACCGCAATGTCTCTAGGTGTTCCAGATACCCGTGCCAATAGTAGTTTTTTTTGTAAGTATATTTGTTAACCAGTTCCTGAACTTTGTTATTGCTGGAAGATTCTCGAAGGACGTACTTGTTTAAGTCGCTCAAGCCCACTGCCAAAGGATCGAGTACAGGTGCAAAAATTAGTCGTTGATTCGGGTGAATGTGTTTATTAGCTAGAATTTCAAATAACGGCAACTTTGCAAACTCTTGCTTTTTTTCTTCGATGAATCCTACAATCTTTTGCATAGCTTTTAATCCTGAATGGCTGCTTTCAATGTCATGTTCAGACCTTGATTAATTATCCATGTTTTTGCTCCAAAATAATTGTGTTTGTTATCATACATATGTGTATTTAACATCATATGTAAGAGTGTTTTCTGTCACAGAAAATTGTGACTTGCATCATATTATACCAGGAGTAGGAGCATCTTGCTCGCTAGAGATAAGCTATTCTACTAAAGTGCATATTTCGGGCGTCGATCAAAGTCAAGCCACAAGAGTTTGATTATTTATTTAGAGCTAATTTAAATGCTGAGCAAGCTTATATAGGCAAGTGAGCATCCTAATCGCACTCCTGAAAAATGCTTTTTACAAAATCGGGATGCTCCCTGCAAATGGGTTCTAGACGCATAGGAGTCTAGAAACCCGGTTTCTTCGCAGATTCATCGCTGCTAAACAAAGATTTATCGTAGAAACCGGGTGTCTTTAACCCTTGCTTTTATTGCTTATTCCCTCTTTCCTCGGACGTAGGACTTCTTCCTTGTTTCTTCTGCCATAAGTCTCAAAATGACAATTTCCAATTCCCAGAATTGCCTTTAGGTACGTTCTGAGTTACTCTATCTTTTGGATCAGTTAAGAAAATTATAGGAGTTAATCTTGGAACGGACTTTTTTAGCGATTAAGCCCGATGGCGTACAGCGCGGACTCGTCGGCGAAATAATCGGTCGTTTTGAAGCCAAAGGCTTTAAGCTAGTTGGCATGAAGCTAATGACGGCGAGTCGCGAACTTGCCGAACAGCATTATGGCGTACACAAAGAAAGACCCTTTTTTGCGGGACTGGTAGACTTCATCACTTCCGGGCCGCTGGTGGCGATGGTGTGGGAAGGCGACGGCGTTGTTGCCTCGGCGAGGAAATTGATTGGCGCAACAAATCCTTTGAATTCAGAACCGGGGACAATTCGCGGCGATTTGGCTGTGAATGTCGGTCGCAATATTATTCACGGTTCTGATGCTGTGGAAACTGCCCGTGAGGAAATTAGCCTCTGGTTCAAGGATGAAGAATTGAGTGCTTGGACACCTAGTTTAACTCCTTGGATTGTGGAGTAGTTTTGATATTCTCCCGATTGATTTATCGGGAGATATAGCCTTTCTCATACAGATGAGGTATAGCCTTTCTCAGTAACATGAGGTGCACGCTTGATAAGCGGGCATAGGGCATAGGGCATAGGGCATACCTCACTTTATTGAGAACTGCTGTATCATGTTGCTGACTCACTCAAAACCGTAAAATATAAAATAGAAAATACAATTAACTATAATTCAATCAGGAGTCGAGGCGTCGCCACGAGCGGAGCGCTTGACGAGCAAGCGACCCCTCGACTCACACCACGTTTGTTTCCCAAGCTTTGCTGATATCATAAATTACTAAAAATGACAGCTTATTATATTGATTTTCGACCAAACAATCTCGAGTTTTACCATAAGGTGCACCTAAAAAAAAAGCAATAGTTAACCGTTTTTGTGGAGCTACTCAGTCTCGTCAAAAAATTTATTAAACAGTACCGTAAGACCCAAAATATTGCTCCTCAAACTGATTAAGGTGGAATAAATTTTAAACTAAATCTAGAAGAACTGCTCGGATTAGCGGCATTGATTGAAGCAAAGAATGATATAGCAGAAGGAAGAAGGAAGAAGGAAGAAGGAAGAAGGAAGAAGGAAGAAGGAAGAAGGAAGAAGGAAGAAGCAATAAAATCAATCGTTTCAGCCATTAACAACGTCCTAACCGTCTTGGCGGTTGCTATACCACTCTTCAATAACTCCGTTATTTACTCGCTCAAAAAATTGGTGTTACCATCAGTACAGCAACAATGGGAAGAATGACACAAAGATTGAACATGATTTTCAAAAAAAAACTTTTCTCTTCAGTGAAGGGCAGTGACAGAGTTTTAAACCTGCGATAGGAGTTCGGGTGAGGCTTTTATTATCCTAAAACCAGTACCGAAACTAGGGAAATGTGCTTGTGTATTGATAGATAATGGTAGTATTTATAAGGGGAAAAATTTAGAGAAAGCAATTAAAACTTAAGGAGCAAAATTAATCTACTTATCGCCCTCTTCGCCGGATTTCTCGCCCATTGATAATTTATGGTCAAAACTTAAAATTATTCTCGGTTCTATCAACACGACAAATTATCAAGAATTAGGAAAAGCGATAGAGTTGGAGATTTTTACTCGTTACCAGGCTCTTGCTGGTAACGAGAAGAAAAAACGTTAATCGGAATTTAAAAACTCCAAATAATTATCAGTCAATTCTTTGACTGCTAATTCGTAAAACTGCTTACCGTGTTCTGGAGTTGCTAAGGCCGGATTTGAACCCATTCTGCCGTCGGGAAATCGGTGGCGGAAATCAGCAGCACCGTAAATTTTGTACCCGGAAGCGACTTCTTCCGAAAGCGGAGCTTGCTTGATTGCTTCTGGATAAAGGTACTGGGTTAAGGCGATTTCGCTGGGGGTGGCGTGAGAACCTTCTTGGTTTCCGTAGAGTTCTTTTGCGAGTTTGTAGACTGAACCGCACATGAACCAGTTGCCGACTTGACACTGGATTTTTTCGGCATTCGGTAAATTCAAGTCAGACAAATGCGCGTAAGTCTCGGAAAATGCTGCTTTCATCGTGGCAATGTTGCCACCATGACCGTTAATGAAGAAATATTTTACAAATCCCGCTTTTGCCAAAGAGGTGATATAATCCCTGATTACAAGTATCAGCGTCTGCGGTCGGAGGCTGATTGTGCCGGGAAAGCTGGTGTGGTGCAAGGCCATGCCTACATTAATTGTCGGGCCGATTAAGGCATGGGCAGCTTCGCCGACACCGCG
This sequence comes from Microcoleus sp. C2D2, assembly GCF_036702495.1. Classification (NCBI taxonomy): domain Bacteria; kingdom Bacillati; phylum Cyanobacteriota; class Cyanophyceae; order Oscillatoriales; family Microcoleaceae; genus Microcoleus; species Microcoleus sp. C2D2. Next base: position 15,541 of record NZ_JAUBTO010000020.1, read on the forward strand.
GGCGATCGCACTGGCAGCAATGGCGTCAGTGCCGATCAAGCCGGTGGGCCCGTGCTGTTCGGTGGAGCCGATCGGGATAATTATGCCTCGGGAGCTATCGAGATAAGCTTCTACCTCAGCCCAGGTACTCAAATGCAGCAACATGATAGGCAGTCTACAGAATTTTTACTTGCTATGGTCGATCGTAGCCGGCACGGGAAAAAAAAGGACTTTGGGCAAACTTCTTATTGTCTTCTTAAAAAAGGCTCTACAGTGCGATCGCAACTTTACAGTTATATTATTTAACCTTAATAATTTAACGACTTGATTACCAAAACTTTACCTTTTAATAACCTTTTAAGAGTAGTATAGCAAGCATCTCCCTATAGATTGGGTGTTACCTGGTCGATTAACAGCGGGCAATGTTTTATGAAATTAACACCGACCCCTAAAAATGACCAGACTTCTGAGGCCAGGACGCAGGCAGACAGCGCGACTCCGGCAACTGCTCTAGGGCTGTATTCCTTGCACGAGCAAGTAGCAAAGGTCGAGCGCGTGTCTGTAGGATGGACTGGGGAAGGATTTTAAGCGATCGAACTTTCTGGCGATCGTACAAGCGATCTCCGCGCGAGAGTGCCTCAGCTACCGAACAAGGCGCCTCTCGCTAGCCACATATAAACATAACTCCCACTGATATTTATGTCTTCTGCTGAATTAAGCGAAAGTCCTTCAAGGCTGGCTGTTGGACAAGCTGGCCGAATCTTGTTATTGGAAGGTGAAGACCTGTTGCGGGAAATGCTAGCTTTAGCCCTTAAAGAACAGGGCTACGAGGTGGTGGTTACTAGCGACGGGCGCAACGCTCTGCCTTCTGTACAGGCTTCTTCGTCATACCAGGGTGAATTTGCCTTCAACCTATTAATTATGGATTCAATTAACGGTTTGGATCTGTGTCGAATGTTACGGCATCAAGGAAATCCCGTCCCTATTTTGATTATCGGTGCGAGAGGAAGTGCCAACAATTGCGCTTTTTACCTAGAAGCCGGATCGGATGATTATCTGACCAAGCCTTTTGGAATGCGGGAGTTTATCGCTAGGTGTCGGGCGCTGATGCGACGCCAGCGCCTCGGTAGGTTACCGGAACCGAGGATGCTGCAATATAAGAGCATAACTCTGTATCCTGAAGAGTGCCGGGTGTTGGTTCGCGGTCTGGAAGTGAAATTTTCTCCTAAACAGTTTCGCTTACTAGAACTATTTATGAGTTATCCCCGGCGAGTTTGGTCTCGCGATCAGTTGCTGGAAAGAATTTGGGGTCAAGATTTTATCGGAGACAGCAAAACAGTTGACGTGCACATCCGCTGGCTGCGCGAAAAGTTGGAAATCGATCCGGGCAAACCTGAATATATCATTACGGTACGTGGGTTCGGCTATCGATTTGGTTGAATTTTTAAATAAGTTGTAGGGTGGCAAGTTGGAGTCGAATTGACGTAGGGACACAACATTCTTGTGTCCTTATTTGTCTGTGTAGGGTGCGCAATACAATAGCTTGGAGGTGCAACCAGTAGAGCTATTCCAGCGACTGTTGCCGTTCTCTTTTACCCGCTCGCGATCGGTATAAACTCACATCTTGCACCATTCTCAAGAACAGGCAAGATGCCTGTGAAGCGAAGAGTGAATTTTCTCGCTTCACAGGCATCTTGCCTGTTCATAAAAAGCTTATTGAGAATGGTGCAACATGTGAGTATAAATCAAAACTCCCCTGTCCACTCCCAACAATGAAGTTTACAGCAATCTCCTGCAACCGCAACAGCCGCCACCATATCTGAACTGGGAAATAATTCAATTAAAGACCATTTCGATGCTTCTTCTGGGTTTTCTTCAACATTTAACAGCGCTGCTGGTTCTCCTGGTGCGAGACTGACATCAAACTGATTCAGGGGAATAGAAAGTCCTTTTCCGACTGCTTTAATGTAGGCTTCTTTGCGAGTCCAGCAGGTAAAAAAAGCTGTGGCTTGGAGATGTTCTGGGAGCGATCGCAACACAGAATTTTCTAATGGTGAAAAAAACTTGTCAGCAATCTCCAGACAAGAAAAGTTGGGATTTATGCCTTCAATATCCACACCAATATCTCGATTTTTGGTAATAGCAATTAGAGCCATACCCCGAGAGTGAGACAAATTGAAACGCAGGGTATTTCCCCCTTGGGTGACGATGAGAGAAGGTTTGCCGTAGGGATTGTAGTCAAAGCGCAAAATGTGAGAACTTATGTTAAGATAGCGACTCAGAATCGCTCTCAGCGCGCCACGACTCACAATAAATTGCGATCGATCTTTTGGAAACACAAAACGATCGGCTTTTGTCCGCTCGTCGGTAGAGAGAGTCTGTTGTAAACTCTGCAAGCAAGATTCTGTTTGAGCCAGAGAGACACGCCAAACATGAATTTCGCCCAGATCCAATGTCAAGTCTAGCGGTGGGGAATTCCACGAAGGAACAACAGCAATCATATATTTACCCTACCTTATCCAAAGCTTCCACGTACCAAATTACCGATCTTCTTCTCGATCTTCTTTCTCTTCCTTCGCGCACTTCGCGACTTCGCGGTTCGTTAAATAAGTCCCAATTCCAAGTGTCAATCGATTTGAGATTTGAGATTATTGCTTGATTGTCAATAAATCCAAGTTTGCACAACCTTTCCCGCTAATTGCTGTCCCAACCAAGGCGTATTTGCCGATCGCGACTTCAGACTTGGCGCGTCAACAGTCCAACTCATTTCCGGGTCGAACAGAATCAGCTCAGCAGAGACTCCCGGTGCAACCCTGGCGCAGGTTTGCCCGAGACAAACGGCCGGCCCGGCGCTCAAAACTCGCCACAGTTCTAAAGCCGAAAATTCCCCCGTTTCTACCAGTCCGTGCCACAGTAAAGGCAAAGCTAATTCCAAACCGATCGCCCCGGGCGGACTATCAGCAAAAGCCACAGTTTTCTCCTCATAAGTATGCGGATTGTGGTCGATCGCGATCGCATCAATTACCCCATCTTTCACAGCTTGAATCAACGCTAATTGGTCGTTGAGATTGCCCAACGGCGGTTCTAGGTGTAAATTCGGATCGTAGGCCAACGAAGCAGTCAGAGCATTTTTCCCGCCGGAATTTTTCCAGTTTCCTGAAATTGCCCCGACATTCAACAGCAAGTGCATCCAAGTCACACTCGCAGTCACCGGCAAACCCCGCGCCTTCGCATCCCGAATCAATTCCACACTGCGCGCCGTAGAAACCCGCATAATGTGCACCGGAGTGCCTGCAGATGCCACCAACTCAAGCATTGCCGCCAAAGCCGAAGTTTCCGCACTCGCCGGAATTCCTGGCAAGCCCAAGCGCACCGACACCGCACTCTCCCGCGCCGCGCCATTTCCTGCCAAAGTTCGATCGCACGGCCACAAAGCCACAGACTTGCCCAAAGGCTGGATATACTCAAGCAAACGCCTCACCAGAGCCGGATTAGACAGCGGCAAACCGTCCGCAAAACCCACCACCGCAGAGGAGACCAGCTCGCCCAACTCAGCCATCTGCTGCCCTTTAACGCCCGCTGTCAGCGCGCCCCAAAAATACAAGCGGGGCCCCCCGGGCGACAAATTGCGGATATGTTGCTGCAACAATGCTAAACCGGCCAAATTGTCAACAGGCGGCGAGGTATCCGGCAAAATCGCCAGCCGCGTAAAACCGCCAGCGGCCGCAGCCTGTATCAAGGATTCCAGGGTTTCTCGATCCTCAAAACCCGGTTCTCCGCTGTGGCTGTAGATATCAGTTAACCCCGGCCCCAAAATCAGTCCCTGGCAATCCCGCACTTCTGTGTCAGCGGGAAACTCAGCTATTTTTTCCTCAACTGCTTTGATATTACCTTCAGCAATCAGAATATCAGCGATGCGATCGCTCTCTGAAACTGGATCTAGCACTCGTACATTTTGTAGCAGTTCGCGGCTCATAACTTAAGATTTACATATATTGAAGAAGGATGAAGGAGGTACGAACCGCGAAGACGCGAAGGACACGAAGGAAGAAGGAAGAAGGAATAAAATCAACGGTTTCAGCAATTAAGAACTTCCTAACTATCGGGCGCGGTTGTTATCAACTTTTAAACTTTTTTCAGGCGGGGGTAGGGTAGGGGAGAGTATGCCCGCCCCATTCTTCGGGTGCGGGCCTATCGCCTTACTGATTACAGTGCTCCTGCGGCTGTTTGATCAAAAACGCCGCCGCTCAAATGAGTTGTGACATTCATCGCTTGTAATACCGGCAAACCATCGGGGCCGTGGGGATAATCTATCACGCTCACGGCTCCGTTTCCTTGTTTGAATTTCCAGAAATGTTCTGGTTCTAAACCGAATAGGTGGCAGAGAATTGCTTTGTTGATGGCATCGTGAGCAACCACAATCCCCGTACCAGAAACTGATTGTACAATTTCTCGCCAAGATGCGATCGCCCGAGTCCAAACGTGCTGCAAATTCTCTCCTTCGGGCATTTGCACTGTTTCTGGTGATGTTTTCCATTCCTCTAGCAAACCCGGATAGGATTCTTCTATTTCTAATTCAAACTTTCCTTCCCAAAGTCCGTGGCTGATTTCTCTCAACTCGTCGCGGAGTTCTAGTTGCAAATCGCTGTGATATTTGAGAATAATTTCTGCCGTTTCTTTCGGGCGCAGCATCGAACTGCTGATCGCAAAATCTAATTTTACATCCTTGAGAAATTCTGCTGCCTGCCGGGATTGTTCGCGGCCGTTATCGTTGAGAGGTACGTCAATTTGCCCCTGAAATTTACCTGCTTTATTCCAGTCTGTTTCGCCGTGACGCACCAGCAACAAGCGCGGGCCCCGGTGTCCGTCCCTCGGTTTGGGAAAAATTTCCCCGGTATGGGCTGTTAAATTTAGCGATTCTAATTGAACTGCAAGTTTCTTTTTCGGATCATCTGCTTGCTCATCGGTGGTAACAGGGGAAGTTCCAAAATTTATGACACTAATTCCGCAATTTGACTGTTGAATCGATTGATAGTAATCCGGGGAAATTTCCGATGCTGTAGCGATGAGCGCGCGGTTGATTCCGTTGTGACCTACTACTAGAATTGTTCCGTCCCGGTGGCGCGATAAAATTTCTTTCCAAAACTGTCGGGCGCTAGCAAAAATGGCTAATACTGGGAAGTGTTCGATTTCTCCGTCAGCAGATGGCAGTTTCATGGAAAATTTGTCTGGCTGTTTTTGCCACTGCTGGTATGCTTCGGGGAATTTGTCGATCGCATCTTGGCGCAGCATTCCTTCCCACAGAGGCAAATCGATTTCCATCAATTTATCAGTTGGCTGGAGTTGTGGCGGATTTGTCAAGCACTTGAGGATGATTTCGGCTGTTTCTTTGGCTCGTTGCAGGGGACTGGTATAGGCGGCATCAAAGGCGATACTGCTGAGTGTGTCGCCTACTTGCAGGGCGGCGCTGCGGCCTGCTTCTGTCAAAATCGATTTATCCAGGCGGCCTTGGATGCGACGTTCTTGATTGTATGTGCTTTTGCCGTGACGGACTAAGATAATTCGAGTCATTCGATTTTAGATTTTAGATTTTAGATTTTAGATTTAGCCCGCTACCCGGCGGAGGTTGCGCCGTGCGGATCTTACCTCATACATCGGCTTATGGCGCACTACTCCTGTAGAGTTCGTCAGCCGAGTCAAAAAGATGAGCCAGTGAAATTTTACCAGTTGTCGGGATACTCTCGTCTGCAACGACCTATGATTAAAGACGGAAAAGATTTAGCCACGGATTCGCGCGGGACAACACGAGGAATGACACTGAAGCGGGTGATTTTAGGTATTTTAACGGCGATCGCGATCGCCTTGGTGGGTTTATCTTTAGTTGCTAGTTGGAATCAGCCGCAAATTCAAAGCCGGCTGGAACTCTACCAGACAAATTTGCTGCTTCACGCCTCTGAGTGGCAAGGAGAAAATAATCAGAGTGCTAATTTAAGTTCGGCGCGCAACAATATTGTCGGTGCAGATCCTTTAAATACGGCTTTGACGCAGTATCAAGAAGCGCGACAATCGACTCGCAAAACTCTCGAAACAACTCAAGCACAATTTAAAGCAATTCAGTCTGCTATCGCCTCCAAGCCTGAGGGTAATACTCTGAATTTGGCTCAAGATAAGGCTTTGTCAGAGTCGATAGAGCAACAGTCAGCGCTGCTAAACGAACTTGACTTGCGCTTAGGAATTTTGCAGGCAAGCAGCGGCAAAACTCAGGCGGCGCTCCAAACTTGGAAAAATTTAGCTGAGCGGTACAATACTCAAATTGATTACGACCCTTCGGCGGTAACTGCTAAAGTTTTAACGGGAATTTGGAGCAATCCGGCTCAACTGCTGCCAGATGCCGAGCAGAACATTCAAAAGTCTTTGGATGGCTGGTTTCGCTATCGCGCTCTAGCTCAACTTTACAAGCTGCAAGAACGTTCTAAAGAGCTGGTGGCGCTGCAAGCAGCAGAGCAAGCAACGGCCCAGCAAGCTGTAGAAAAGTTGGCAATTATAGTTGGCGTTCCGGCGATCGCACTTTGTATTGGCACGGTTTTGCTGGTTGGTTTGACCGTGCAGTGGCTGTTGCAGCGGCAGCAGTTAGATACAGCAGATCCCGGCCCGGTGTTGGCGCGAAATGCGAGCTTGACTTGGGATGTGCCTTGGGATGGTGAGATTGTTTGGCAGGTACTTGTGGTCGGCTTTTTCTTTGTCGGGCAAATCTTGATTCCCTATTTGTTGCTGCCTGTTTCTCTGGCTGTTTTAAAACTCAATCCTGCTACTTTTGACCCGCGCGGCAAGGCTTTTTATATCTTTGCTACTTATTTGTTGCTGTCGGCTGGGGGGCTTTCGGTACTGTATTTTTCGGTCAAGTCTTTTTTGCCTTTGCCTGAAGGTTGGTTTCGGATTAATTGGCGGGGAAGTTGGTTTTTGTGGGGTTTTGGCGGCTATTTTATTGCTTTGCCTTTGGTAGTTTTGGTGTCGCTGATCAATCAGCAATTTTGGCAGGGACAAGGTGGCAGTAATCCGATTTTGCCGATCGTTCTCGAAGGTAGGGACAACGTGGCTTTGGCGGTGTTTTTCGGCACTGCTGCGATCGCCGCTCCGGTTTTTGAGGAAATTGTGTTTCGGGGCTTTCTGCTGCCTTCTCTGACTCGCTATTTGCCTGTTTGGGGGGCGATCGCCGCTTCTGCTTTCTTGTTTGCGGTGGCTCACTTGAGTGTCTCTGAGATTCTGCCTTTGGCGACTTTGGGTTCGGTTTTGGGGTTTGTGTACACGCGATCGCGCAATCTCCTCGCTCCTATGCTTCTCCACAGTCTTTGGAACAGCGGTACTCTCCTGAGTCTGTTTCTTTTGGGCGGCGGCGCGAGTTAATTCGGATGGTTGTTAATAATTGTGAATTAACCGGGTTTTTAAAGGCAGCGATCGTCAGGGCGATCGACTCTTGCCAAAAACAGCAGTAGGGTGCTCGGTGCGCCCCTGATATGTAGTCCGGTAAAATAACCGGAATTTCATTAGGGGCGGGTTCACCCTAATCTGTAATATCAGCAACAGATCCAGATTCCTAGGGGCCCCGGTCGCTTATTTTAGCGGAAAAACTTGGTTTAACATGGAAGTAATATCTTGTCCGCTGATGATTGAGAGACTGACCCGGGCGATCGTACCGCACGGAAGTTGACAATCCGGCTAATTTCTAGGTAAATTTTAATTTAGGATGAGGCTTAAACCCAATGAGCAATTTGAACAGCCGCAAGTTAGAGGGAACGCCGAGTTGGATTCGTTTGGCACCCTACGCAGCCTTGGGCATTTTAATATTTTCTCTCAATTCAGGCAGCGAACTAAATTATTTCTTGAGAGGCTACTTGGTCATTCTACAAGCTCAAGCCGGTATAGTTTTGCTGTATTTTGCGATGTCTAAGTTTCGCAAAAACCCAAATAAATGAGTAAAAATTAGTAAGATTACTTAGCTCGCTCGTTAAAGGTCGATAGTTAAAGGTCGATCGCGGAAGTTAAAATAAAAAAAATGGGGAAAGTAAAAATGGTAAAAGATAAAACCGTAGCAGTTGTGTTAGCTTTCTTTGTAGGAGGTTTTGGGATTCACAAATTTTATTTGGGCAATAACTTAGCAGGGGTATTATACTTGCTATTTTCTTGGACATTAATTCCGTCACTGCTCGCATTTTTCGATTTTATCGGCCTGCTGCTGATGTCGGAACAAGCTTTTCAGGTACAGTACAATGGCGCAATGTTGCCGTCTGGGTATGTCCTCAGATCGGCAAAAGATGTAACAGGGGCGATCGGCGAATTAAAAAAACTTTACGATCTGGGCGCAATTACGGCCGAAGAATATGAAGAAAAACGCCAAAAACTGCTGCGAGAATTGTAATTAAGAAGGAAGAAGGAAGAAGGAAGAAGGAAGAAGGAAGGAGGAAGAAGGAAGAAGGAAGCTCACTATTAAAAAAGTGGGATTGAAATAAGTGTGAGATCACAGCTATTTAAGGATAAAATTAAAGTGTCTAAAGATTTATACTGGCTGCGTCAAACTCCAAACTGGGTGTGGTATGCTTTTATTCCCTACTTCGGCGGATTGGCGATCGCCTATGCAGGCCAAAAGTCAAATATTCGCAGTTGGATGGGATGGGGTGTTGCCATTACTTTAGCAGCACTAGCGGTATCTTCTTCAGCTAATTTGGGTACGATCGTTTGGATTGCTCAAATTGTCACTGCTTTTAGTTTGAAAAAGCGCTATCTCATCAAAACCGCACCCAGAGGTTTACTGGTTCCTGCAACTGCAACAAATGCCGAAGAACTGGCAAACGTGCGCGGCAAAATAGATATTAATGAGTGTACCAAAGACGATATGGTCAGAATCTTGGGTTTGCCGATCGTCTACGCCAACGATATTGAATCTTTGCAAAACGAAGGCTACATTTTTACCCACGCCGAAGAGTTATCCGAAATAGCCGGAGTTCCCGAAAGTCACGTCAGACGCATCGCCCCGATGATTTGTTTCAGCTACAATTATCAAAAAGAATTGCAGTTTACTTGGAAACGGTTAAATATTCTTTCGCCGGAAGAGTTAATCGCCAGCGGTTTAGATCGGGTTGTTGCCGAAAAAATAGTTAGAGAAAGGCAGAGAAAAGGCGCTTACAAATCAGTTGTCGAAGTCAAGCGGCGGACGGGACTGCCTTTTGATTCCTACCGCCATATTTGTTAATTTGCGGGGTGGCGACTATTCAAACATCGACTGGGAAAATCTGATTGCAGAAATAGAAGACATGGGGCGAAGTGAACGCCGGAGTTGAGAAAGTAATCTGGTGGTAATTTTCCTGGGCTTGCTTAAGTGGCAATTTCAACCGCCTCAAAGAAGTGGTACCATCTCTAAAATCTAAAATCTAAAATCTAAAATCTAAAATCTAAAATCTAAAATCGATTGGTGGTAATACTCCTGGGCTTGCTTAAGTGGCAATTTCAACCGGATCAAAGAAGTGGTGGCATCTCTAAAATCTAAAATCTAAAATCTAAAATCTAAAATCGATTGATTGATTTTCTGCCAGATGAGATGATTCAAGGGTAGCATGGGAAAAAAGGTCGATCGCCTCCTGGTAATTGACATTCAATGCACCTGCTGCCAAAAAACTCCCCCAGCAGGCGGGCCCGCCTGAAATTCTTAAAAAAAGTATTTATCCTCTTGACATTTACACAGAATAATGATATTAACATATTGGTGAAACGCGTACTTTTCGCTAGAATCAACTCGAATCGGGGGGTACTACCATTTGAGATTTGAGATTTGAGATTGGGGAAAGACTCGTGACTATCGGGGTTTGAAGCTTGCCTACAGTGGCATTATTTTTTAGAACAGGAATAAGTTTTCAAGACTCTGCCTTAAATATCAGTGGTAAGCTATCTGAATTATTATTGAAATGCAAAACGACACAATAGTAGCAGTACCGCTAACATCAAATTATGTCTGACTCTCCTCCATCCCAAATCTCCCCAGAAGCTGCACCGGAAAGTGCTGCTACCGAAAACAGCAGTGGCAAAACTAGGCAACTGTTGGGCATGAAAGGGGCCGCTAGCGGGGAAACTTCCATCTGGAAGATTCGCTTGCAACTGATGAAACCGATTACCTGGATTCCCCTAATTTGGGGCGTGGTTTGCGGGGCGGCGTCTTCTGGAAACTATGTTTGGAACCTAGAGAATTTCTCGATCGCAGCAGCTTGTATGTTGATGTCAGGGCCGTTGCTGGCAGGGTACACTCAAACTTTGAACGATTTTTACGATCGCGACATCGACGCCATTAACGAGCCCTACCGTCCGATTCCCTCCGGTATCATCTCGATTCCCCAAGTAGTAACGCAAATTTTGGTATTATTAGCCGCTGGCATTGCGGTGGCTTATGCTCTAGACTTGTGGGCGGGTCATGAATTCCCGACAATGACTGTTTTGACTCTCGGTGGCGCGTTTCTAGCTTATATCTACTCTGCGCCACCGCTGAAACTCAAGCAGAATGGCTGGTTGGGAAATTATGCCCTGGGTGCTAGCTACATTGCCCTGCCTTGGTGGGCTGGTCAAGCTTTGTTTGGTACACTAGATCCCACCATTATGATCTTGACCCTGTTTTACAGTTTGGCAGGGCTCGGGATTGCGATCGTCAACGATTTCAAAAGTGTTGAAGGCGATCGGCAATTAGGGTTAAAATCTTTGCCAGTGATGTTTGGCATTAGCACCGCAGCTTGGATTTGCGTGTTGATGATCGACATATTTCAAGCTGGGATTGCAGGCTACCTGATCAGCATCCACCAAAACCTTTACGCTGTCATTCTGCTGCTGCTGATAATTCCCCAAATTACTTTTCAGGATATGTACTTTTTGCGCAATCCCCTGGAAAATGATGTTAAATATCAGGCAAGTGCTCAGCCTTTCCTGGTTTTGGGTATGCTGGTAGCAGCCTTGGCACTGGGTCATGCGAGTTAAGCAGAGTTTTGAGGTTTGAGTTAAAAATTTTTTAATTCAAAAAATCTAATTCACTTCTCATAAAAATACCAACCTCTGCAGCGTTAAGAAAAGTTTTGAATTTGGAATTGTGAATTAAAAAGTTTTTAATTCAAAAAATCTAATTCAAGGCAGCGTGTTATTCAAGAAAAAATGTCGAATTAAAAATTAAGAATTGAAGAAAGCTAGCTTTTTTAATTTTTAATTTTTAATCTGACTTGATGAGGTTTGAAGGTCTGAACGTGGCAGAATTTTTCTCAAATATCAAAGATAAATTGAGCAAAGTCACTAACGCAATAAGCGGTAATTCCGATGGAGAACCGCCGAAGGCTGCGAAGGGTAATAAGCTCAACTCGCCGGAATCGGAGGCGGAATTTTTTACACGGACAACGGCCCAAAGATCGGAGTATGTGGTAGAAGAAGATCCCGCACCCCTAGAAGAGTCAGAATATTTAGAGTCAGAATATTTAGAGCCAGAATACGATCGATATCCAATAGTTAAGCGCGATTGGGAAGGGTTGAAGCGCTTAATCGCTTGGTTGGAAATTGAACCTCAAGTTACCCGCTTGCACACCAAGGGAAAAGAATTGTTGCGGCCGGGATTAAGTTTGCTGGGAACTAAATTACCCCAAAAATCGGAGAGTAGCGAATTGCTGGCTTTGGGCGAATCGCCGAACACCGAAGGGCAGAAAAATACGGAACTACAGGAAAATAGGGCACCGCAGGAAAATACTAAAAAACGCATCTCCCGCCGCCCAAGATATTGGATAGGTTTAGGTGTTGCCAGTATAGGCGGCGGCGCTTTAATCTACGGTTTATGGATTTTGTACACCTTAGACAAAGGTTTGCCGGATGTTAACGATTTGTCAGCCTTTAACCGCGACGGAACGCTGACAATTAAGGCGGCAGATAATACGATTTTGTTGCAGTCGGGGCCTGCAACAAGAGATAAACTGCAACTTAAAGAAATTCCAGAACTGTTGGTTAAAGCTTTTATTTCCATAGAAGACCGCCGTTTTTACAAACATCGCGGGGTGGATTATCAAGGTATTGTGCGATCGGTTGTTTCTAATTTGATAGCGAGAGATTTAGTGCAGGGCGGCAGTACAATTACGCAACAATTGGCTCGCGTTGTTTTTCTCAATCAGGAAAGAAGTATTAGGCGGAAGGTTCGGGAAGCTCTTTTAGCTCAGAAAATAGAGCGGGAGTTGAGTAAAGACCAAGTTTTAGAACGGTATTTAAATCTGGTTTATTTGGGTTCGGATGCCTACGGAGTGGCAGATGCGGCTTTGGTTTTCTTTAGCAAAACAGTCGATAAATTAACTTTGGCAGAGATGGCAACTTTGGCGGGTTTGCCACCGGCACCGAGCGAATATTCGCCTTTGGTTAATCCGGATATGGCTAAGCAACGCCGCAATCTTGTGCTGCAACAAATGCAGGAAGCGAAGGTAATTACAGAGGCTCAGGCTAAGGAGGCGATGGCGGAACCTATGGCGGTTAAACCAAGTCCGCCGAAGCGATTTCAAGTGGCGGCGCCTTATTTTGCTAGTTATATTCGGAAAGAATTGCCGCGCTATGTTTCTCCGGATGCTTTGGAAGCTGGCGGTTTGACTGTCGAGACGACGGTGGATTTGAAGTGGCAGAAAATAGCGGAACAGGTGATTAAAGATGCGATCGAAGTTGATGGCCGCCGTCAGGGTTTTGAACAGGCGGCTTTAGTTTCTATGGACACTAAGACTGGGGAAGTTAAGGCCCTGGTGGGCGGCGCAAATTTTAAGGAAAGTCAGTTTAATCGCGCTACGCAGGCTTTGCGGCAGCCAGGCTCGACGTTTAAAGGCTTAGTTTATGCCGCGGCGATGGCGGCGGGTTTTTCTCCCTATGACGGTTACGAAGACGAACCAATTATTATCGACGGCTATCAACCGAATAATTATGGCAAAAAATTTAGCGGTTGGCGATCGATGTCTGATGCTTTGACGCGTTCGGTGAATGTCGTAGCTGTGAAGGTGTTGATGGATGTGGGGTTTGAACCGACGATAAAATTAGCCCACGATATGGGAATTAAGTCTAAATTGAGTCCGATTTATTCCCTGGCTTTGGGTTCTTCGGAGGTGAATTTGCTGGAGTTAACCAATGCTTACGGTACTTTAGCATCGCAAGGTAATTTTATTGAAGCCCACGGAATTAAGCGGGTGATTAATCAGCGGGGAGATGTGATTTATCAAGCTAATTTTAAACCGAAGCGGGTTTTGGATAAGGATAGTGCTGCGATTACTACTTGGATGTTGGAGGGTGTGGTGCAAGACGGTACGGGGGGGCCTGCGGCTTTGTCCGATCGCGCTGTAGCGGGCAAAACGGGTACTTCGGAAAATGTCAGGGATTTGTGGTTTATTGGTTACATTCCACAGGTGGTGACTGGGGTTTGGCTGGGGAATGATGACAATTATCCCACCTGGGGAACTAGCGGTACGGCGGCGTATAATTGGCGCGATTTTATGAGTAAAGCTGTTAAGGGAATGCCGGTTGAGAAGTTTCCGAAGTTACCGGAGTTGGAGGGCCGCAAAGGCAGTATTAAGGCTAAACCGGTGCAGGCTAATAGGATTATTCGGGGGATGATTGTGAATGAGGATGGGGCGATCGTCCCTTACAATCCTAATCCTGAACCGAAGTATTACCCACCGCAAGAGCCAGCTTATCAGGAGCCTGCTTATCAAGAGCCTGCTTATCAAGAACCTGCTTATCAAGAGCCTGCTTATCAAGAACCTGGATATTAAACGGGTTTTACCAACAATTGCCACCCGTAGGGGCGGGTTTCACCAACCATAATCGCCTAAAACCAATAATCTCATAAACCCGCCCCCACGATTTTTACCAACAATTGCCACCCGTAGGGGCGGGTTTCACCAACCATAATCGCCTAAAACCAATAATCTTATAAACCCGCCCCCACGATAGCGATAAATCACAATCTACAAATCTAATCTTGTTTTAGTTTCACCATAAAAAAGCCGTCCATTTGATTTCGGTGCGGCCAAACTTTTACCCATCCTTCCGGTGATGGCTGTACGGGTAAATCAATTGTTGGCGGTTCTATTTGCCAGTGAGGATTGCTGTCTAAGAACGATCGAATAACTGTTTCATTTTCCAAGGGATGAATTGTGCAAGTTGCATAAACTAATACGCCGCCGGACTTGACAAATGTCGCTGCATTTGCTAGCAATTCCGATTGCAGTTGAGATTGTTGTTGAATGTTTTCCGGGGTGTGGCGCCAGCGGGCGTCGGCGCGGCGGTGGAGGGTTCCGAGGCCGGAACAAGGTGCGTCTAGTAAAACTCTGTCTGCGAGGTTAACAAACTCTGGGACATGGCGGCTGTCTCCGGTATGAATTTTAATCGATTTCATCTGGAGTCTGTCTGCATTTTCTTTAAGTTTTTTGAGTCGGCTGGCGGTTTTGTCGCAGGCATAAATTGTGCCTTCATCCTGCATTAATTCGGCGCTGTGGGTGGTTTTTCCCCCGGGCGCGGCGCAGGCGTCGATGATAGTTTCCCCTGGCTGCGGCCCTAGTAAATGGGTGACTAATTGAGCGCTGCTGTCTTGGATTGTCCACCAACCTTCGCTGTATCCGGGGAGGTTTTGAATTGCGCCGATGGTGCCATTTAGTCTTAATGCTTGTGGCAAGTGTGGGATTCTGCTAACGCTGATGTTTTGGGATTTGAAGGCGGTTTCAATTTGGGCGATCGAGCTTTTTAAGGGATTGATTCTCAGGTCAATTGTGGGGGATTGGTTGAACCATTCACATAGTTGTTCTGTTTCGGTTTCGCCTATTTGTTCGAGCCACAATTCTACTAGCCAGTCGGGGAAGCTGTGCAGAATTCCTAGGCGTTCGACGGGGTTTTCGGGTAATTTTAGGGAATACAAACCCCCCCCAGCCCCGCCTTGGTAAGGGGGGGTTGGGGGGGTTAAACGGGTATACTTTCGCAACAAACCGTTTACAAAACTGCTGAGTCCTGAAAATCCGTTTTCTTTTGCTAGTTGAACGGTGGTATTGACGGCGGCGGAGGGGGGAATCTGGTTGAGATATTCGAGTTGATATAAGCCTAAATGTAAGATGGTACGGAGTTCTGGAGGTTGTTGGGAGGATTTTTTTGTTGCTAGTTTGTCGATGATAAAGTCGATCGATCGCATTCTCCTGACGCTACCGTAAACTAATTCTGTGACTAAACGCCGATCGAGGTCGTTGAGTTGAGAATTGCTGAAAGCGCGATCGAGTGCGGCATCTGCGAATGCACCGCGGCGGTGGACTTCGCGGAGTGCGAGAAAGGCTATTTGGCGGGGATTTTGCATGGTTAAGATATGGGGGTCCAGAAACCGGGTTTTTTACGATAAGACGCGTTACAGCCCGCAGATTCGGTGAAAAACCCGGTTTTTGACCACCCTTGCGTCCAGGACTATAAAAGTTTCAAATTTCCTCTGGATTTATCCCCATTTCTCGTAGTTTTTTTGATAGGCGATCGGCTTTTTGCTGTACTAACTCTTTCTCCTGTCGTTCTTGTTCCATTTGTGTTGACAACTCCACATAAGACAAAAACTTTAGTCCGTCAGGACGATAAATTTCCAAGTCTCCCGATGCAGTTTCAAAACGTATTTCTAAACGCGGACTTACCCAACCCTCCATTGATTCAATATAGTTGAGTTGTCCGTCACTTCGCAGCCAACCTATTAACTCATTATCCTCTGGATCGTAGACATAATATTCTTCGACTCCATAATTCTCATAGAACTTAAACAGCTTAAACATTGCTGTCATGCGGTTGCCGGGGGAGATGATTTCAAAGACAACTTGCGGCGCAATATTATCTTCAAGCCACTGTTGGTAGGAACCTCTGTCACCTTTGGGTCTGCCAAAGACTACCATAGTATCAGGTGCTTGGCGAGTTTTGTTATCTCCTTCGACGGGATACCACAGCAAATCACCTGCTACAAAGACATTTTCGTTGTCTTTGAATAAGGCATCTATTCCACCTTGAATTTTTACTATTAATTGGAACTGTTTGGTATTGTCAGACATGGGTTTTCCGTCGCTGTCTGGGTAGATGATTTCTGGCAAAGTTTGAGAGGGAATTGTTGTTGTCATGGGGATGACTCCATTGCTAGTAGCATCAATTTCTATTTTATACCTATTTTATAGGACTTACGCAGGGGGCCCCGAAACCGGGTTTTTCACGAAAAGACTTCGTTGCAATCGGCAGATTAGGTAAAAAACCCGGTTTCTTTGTCGGAGTGCGTAAGTCCTGTTTTACTTATTCTGGTTTGGTTGACACCAATGGTTCTAATAAATTGCGTTCTTCTATGGGAAGTTCTAGCAAAACTCGTCTGTCGCCCTTTGTTTCCTTATAGCGGACTGCCGCATTCAGCAGGCGGATGGGAATTTGGAATTGTTCGTAGTTGCTGGTTAGTTCTTCCCACAATTCTAACCAAGCGCGTGCGGCTTTGTAGCTGACCATTTCTGACATTAGCGCGGGGATGGTTCGCACAATGCTATATCCTAAAATTGAGAGATATTTATGTTTTTCGTAAACGGCAATTAGACTAATAATGCGAGGTTTCAATATCGCGGGATCGTTGCTGTTTGCGAAGAGGTTGCTGATAATTAACGTGGCATCTTCGAGACTAGCTTCATCGTCTGGTTCAAAGCGTTGGAATGCGTCGTCTAAGGCGGCGATGCCTTCATCCCAGCGATTCAATCCGAGAATGGCAATGGCACGGTAGAAGAAGACAGATGAATATTGAGAGCCAAGTGCGATCGCGCGATCGTAAGATACTAAAGCTTCATCGTAGCGTTTTAAGCTGTTGAGTACAACGCCTCGTACAGCCCAAGCCGACTGATTATTGGCATCTAGTTCGATCACCCGATCGTAAGATACTAAAACTTCATCGTAGCGTTTTAAGCTGTTGAGTACAATGCCTCGAAGTGCCCAAGCCAACTGATCATTGGCATCTAGTTCGAACGCTTTATCGCAAGATGCTAAAGCTTCATCATAGCGTTTTAAGCTGTTGAGTACATAGCCTCGAAGTGCCCAAGCCAACTGATCATTGGCATCTAGTTCGAGCGCTTTATCGCAAGATGCTAAAGCTTCATCATAGCGTTTGAGGTTGTGGAGTACATCGCCTCGAAGTACCCAAGCCAACTGAAGATTGGCATCTAGTTCGAGCGCTTTATCGAAAGATGCTAAAGCTTGATCATAGCGTTTGAGGTTGTTGAGTACATCGCCTCGAAGTGTCCAAGCCCACTGATAATTGGCATCTAGTTCGATCGCGCGATCAAACGATGCTAAAGCTTCATCATAGCGTTCGAGGTTGCGGAGTACATGGCCTCGAAGTGTCCAAGCCCACTGATAATTGGCATCTAGTTCGATCGCGCGATCGTAAGATTCTAAGGCTTCATCGTAGCGTTTGAGCTTGCGGAGTACATCGCCTCGCTTAGCCCAAGCCGACTGATAATTGGGATCAAGTTTGATCGCCCTATCGTAAGATTCTAAGGCTTCATCATAGCGTTCGAGGCTTTTGAGTACATCGCCTCGTAGATGCCAAACGTTTTTATAATTGGAATCGATTTCAATAGCTTTATCTAAACATTCCAAAGCTTCATCGTACCATTCCCGCTTATTTAAGAAGTATCCCTTTAGGGACCAATCCCTTGCCTCGCCGCGACTTGCTACCAATTTTTCCGCATATTCTAAAGCCGAAACATAGTCTGTCTGTTCAATACAATATTTAATTTCATCAACATAAGCCTTCAGACGCGGGTCTTCCTCATTTTTCTCAATAGCCTCAAGCGCCCGCGTATAATATTTTCGTTCCATCACAGCATCAGGTGGAATCGGTTTCAAACCTTGCCGATACATAAAATGACTTTCTTTCTCCGCCAAATCAACATCCGCCATCCTCAATCCCAATCGCTGCTGCAATTCTTTCCGCGTATACCAAAGCCGAATAAAATCTACAATTAATCGAATCGGTTCATTTCGCTGCTTCTTTACCTCCAGACAAAAACGCATCAAAGGTTCTCGCAATTCATACCACGATTCCCGTCCTATCTCCTCAGTTTTGACATAACCCTTTTCTCGCAAATCTTTAAGTTGGCTAGATACAGTTCGCTGCTCAATAAAACAGCGTTTAGCAATTTCTTTGACTGGTGCTGCACCACCTCGATCGCACAAAAAGTCAACAATCTTTCGCTGCTGATTTGAAAGATATTTCATCTTATCCTGATAGTAGGGCGTGAGGCTATCCAGCATTTCCATGAACGGTTCTACCAATTTATCTAGCGATTCAGGAGTCATCAGAAAAGCCGAAAAAACAATGTAGACGCGAGGACTGCCACCAGAAAGGTAATGCACAACTTTAATGCGATCGCGCCCTATTGGACTTTGAATAAAAGATGCTAAATCACTATTCCCTTCTAACTTGGCAATATGATTTAATAAAGCTACAGCATCATCGAGCTTAAACTCATCTAATTCACGTAAATCAAAAAAATCATAAAAAGGATTCTTAGAGTGCTTGACTCCATCAAACAAGCTTTGTGATGTTGCCAAAATTGTCAAAAATGAATAATTTTGAATATACGCCTTCAACTGCTTCTGCCCGAAATCCCCCAAGCCGCTAAACACGTCCTCTAAATTTTCGACAATCAACAACAGCACCCGCTTGCCAACAAAGTCTCTCAGCAATTCTGCGGCCTTAAATTCAGCTTGCTTGGGCGACAAATCATAAAGCTTTTCAACATCATTATGTAACTCAGCTTCATATGCTGCCGGATATTCTTTAGCAATGGCCCGGAATATTCCCCGCAATAAATCCAAAAAAGACGCAATCCCCCATTCCTCTTCCTGCAGCCACGCAATTAGCAATTTATCCCGCAAATCTTCCATCTTAGCAACGCGATGATAAATCAGGGAAACCAAGTGCGTTTTGCCAATGCCGCGCGGCCCTATTAGCAGTTGAAAATGCTTGTTATCTGTTAAGG
This sequence comes from Microcoleus sp. C2D2, assembly GCF_036702495.1. Classification (NCBI taxonomy): domain Bacteria; kingdom Bacillati; phylum Cyanobacteriota; class Cyanophyceae; order Oscillatoriales; family Microcoleaceae; genus Microcoleus; species Microcoleus sp. C2D2. The sequence goes on from NZ_JAUBTO010000020.1 coordinate 34,575, forward strand.
CGCTCACCCGAATTAGCTCTACTAAATGTTCTGCCAGTGCGTGACGCTGTACTAAGATAGCTTCCAGGGTTTCTGGTGACATCAAGCTAGGAGTAAATCGAGAGATAAATGTATTTTTCATAATATCTATTGGGTTTAACTGGTTCCCAGGCACAGCCTGGGAACCTATATCTAGAGGCTCTGCCTCGTCGGTTGCAGAGGAAAACAGGAGGCAGAGCCTCCCGATCAGCGTCCCCAGGCAGAGCCGGGAAGGAGGAAATGCTTGTTAGACAAGGCTTTGAGAACTTAACTGGTTCCCCGGCTCTGCCTGGGAACCGATATCTAGAGGCTCTGCCTCGTCGGTTGCGCAGGAAAAGAGGAGGCAGAGCCTCCGGATCAGCGTCCCCAGGCAGAGCCGGGGAACGAGGAAGGAGAAAATGCTTGTTAGACAAGGCTTTAATAATTTATACGTCTAATTTACCATAGGTTTAAAAAATATACGTCAGTTTTGTTGTATATTTTTTAAAGCAGTGTTAGACTGCCCTTAACAAGCAAACAAGCGCCCCTAGCTTTTACTAGAGACGCTTTCGATCGCTTGTTTTTTTCAGAGCGACTGGCTGCCACCAGAAACGCTCGTCAAGTTCCCATTTTTACGGTCTTTGTACAGACCAAGGAGTTTCTATGTCTAATGTTAGCACCAAGCAAGTCATTCTGGTTTCTACGGCTCCAACTGATTCGGCAACACCGCTTGAAACTGGAGGTTTCATGCCTTTACTGATGTACGGAGGAGTTGCAGTAGCCGTGATTATTGCAATGGCTTACTTTTCCCAAACATTGCTCAACTCGATTACTCAGTTGACCAAAACCCTGAACAAAAAACGCAAATAATCAGGCGTTTCCTGGTTCCCCGGCTGTGCCTGGGAACCGAGCTCCACAGGCTCTGCCTCGCAAGTATTAGACTCGCGGCAGGCAGAGCCTTCAAATCTACGTCCCCAGGCAGAGCCTGGCAACAAAAAAAAATCTGAAAAATATTCCTTAAGATTTGTTACAATACGCGAAACTTCATGCTTTCCCCAACACTGGATGACCTTTTTTAACCCCTCCGAACCCGTACTCCGCAGCAAGCAAGAACAACTCGATGTACAAGACCTCGAAGGCTTGTTGCGACTCCACTGGCAAATTGGAAATTTTACTCTTTTCTCAGGATTTTATACCCGGATCGACCAAACTTTTCTGCTTTGGGGTTTGGTGACGGCGGGGATTTTTTTTACGGCTCAGTTTTTCCCTATCAGTTGGACCTTTCAGGCGATTCTGTGGTCAACTTTGACTCTAATTGGCACTGCGGGGATGGCGGTTTTGACTTTGTTTTGGGTAAGAGTCGAGCGAGTTAGCTGGATTCTTTACTGTTGGGCGATTTTGATGATAACTGGTTTGGTTCTGACCGATTGCAGTATTTTTGCCGGTTGGGGAGGTGTGTTGCTGCACCTTTGCGATTTGTGGTTGGGGTTGAGCGCGATCGGCTATTTTTGTACCGGAGTCGGTTTGCGATCGCGCACTTTTCTCCTCTGCGGACTAACTCATCTATTTAGCATCCCTCTATTAACTTTTGTTGCACCTTGGCAATATTTAACCACTGGCATAATTATGGCCGGCTGTTTGTTGTTGTTGTCAGAATTGCAGTGGGATATGCGATCGCCGATCGACAATACAATGCTTAGCGAAGAACAGAAACAATTTAACCGGATTCAACAGCAAATGCGGCAACTAACCGCGACACTAGGCAAATAGGTCAAAAATTCAACAAGTGCCTTTCCTTCCCCCCTTAGCAAAAAGCTACCTGGGCAAAAATTGTAAAGAATTCTGTACAACAGCTAACACTTTCCACAAATCGGACACAATAGAAATATACAGCATAAATAAAAAACCAACTTTAACCAGAACAGGTGTTTTGCTGTTTTACCTGTGAATCGCCAACCTAAGGAGAACGGTGTCCGGGAGGCGACTGGCTAACAATGCTGTACTTGCGACGATAAAAGTTAACTCCGGTTGAGAGTAGTTGTTAAAACAAAAAAAGTGGTGCAGGGTTTTTACCGTTTCCCCTGCTTCGCAGTCTCTGAGGAGAGGCTAAACCCTCTACTAGAACAGCCTGAGGAGATTGGCACAGGTTTTGACAGTTGCTGAGGCGGATTTTTGAGTTCAGTGTTTAAGAAAATTTAGGAAAGGCTCGCCTAGCAGCCTAGCAGGACTTACTATTAAACAAGTCCTGCTTTATGCTGGGAAATTTAAATAATCTTTTACTCTGGCGTGCGTTTTCGCAATATCTCCCTTACTTCCATTAAAATCTGTCCCAACCTGTTTTTGCCGCTGCCATCTTTACCGCAACCCCAATAGTAATCAATAGGGGAATTTTCGACTATTTCCTCATCGCCAGTAGCTAGTAAAATTTCTCTAATTTCGAGAGGAGTTTCAAATTTGCGGAGTACGGCTTTTCGCATGATATCATCTTTGACTTGTTCCCAATCTTTGCGGAGGGGACGAGAGCGATCGCGTCCCATTTTTGCGGCATCTTTCGGTGTTTTTGCTTGGCGAATTTGGTCGCAGTTAGCCGTTTTGGGAAACTTTTGTGCTTGAAAATAATGTTCGGTAGTTGGCCAATATTCTCCGTCTAACTCTAATCCATGACTGGAAAAATTTGAAAAACAGCCGTATTCGCTGCCAGTGGTGTAGAAGTAGATAGCCATAATATCTTCGATTTCAACCGCCTTAATAATCTTGGTCGATCGTCAGCCTTACCTCTCTTGATTCTCCACTATCTTCAACCGCAAATCAATATTTTCAAGATAGGAACCGATGTAAGACAGCAGGGCGTAGATGAATACGATCACCCCTACCATTTCCAAAATTTCCTCAACAGAAGCCATCAAACCGTATATCAAGTTTCGCTGACCTACCGCATCTGCATAATAGCCGCAAACCATTTCCATGCCAAGTGCTCCACCGACATATATACTGCCTGCCAATAAAAAGAAATCTCTTGTTTTCCGGGGTAGGTGCCGGAGAAACTTCAGATAAGCCAGCCCAGTAACCGCAACAAAAATCGCCCCCGGAATTACCCATATGAAGTAAAAAAGTCCCCCTAAATCCAGTGCTTTTCGCAAGTCGTTAATAATTAATATTTCGTGCAAACTCAAGATTTCATCTAAAGAAAAAAATACAAAGATGAACCCCAGCGCTTTCCAGTGCCCAAAATACCGATCGCCCTGCTTCTTCTTAGCACTAGCAATAATACCTAGCAAAATCGCGCAAAACAGCAAAGTAAATGATGAGTACCACGAAGGATAATTTATTTCTCTGTCTAAGTTAAACAAACTAATCCAGCGTTCTTGATAGTTAAAACCGTACCGCAGAACTTGTACGATGCAACCAGCAACAGCAAAGAAGAGCACCCAAATGCTGAGAGAGAAAGCAACTCTCTTCGGCGAAACAGAAATAATGAACTTCATCAAGTTTTTGATAAACTAGAACAAGCAAAATCAAACTATAAAGTAAAAAGTCAAAAATCGCAAGAGCGGCGCAATCCGCCCCCTCGGATTTTTATCTACAAAAAATCACCAATCCCTGACAATGCACGTTCAAATTGAAACTTTCACTGTCCGCAAGCGGTTTGCGCTTACCATCAGCCGCGGTACAACAGCCCAAAGTACCAATTTATGGGTGAAGCTAGAACACGAAGGCATCGAAGGCTGGGGAGAAGCTTCGCCGTTTTCCACAGGTTCTCGACCCCAAACTACCGAAATTCTGCTAGCCGCATTGCAGGAAGTTGCACCGCTGCTAGAAAAGTTTACTCCCTTCGATCGCCAAAAAATCGAACAAGTATTAACAGAGGTCAACTTACCCTCAGCCGCCCGCGCTGGCATCGACATGGCAATGCACGACTGGCTGGGCAAAAAAGCAGGCTTGCCGCTGTGGAAAATGTGGGGATTAGATCGATCGCGCATCGTCCCCACCTCGGTCACAATCGGCATTAATTCGCCGAGGAGTGCAAGAGAAAGAGTGCGCGATTGGTTTGGTAAAGATGCGACTGATTCAGGAAGCATCAAATACCGCGCCGTTAAGGTTAAATTAGGAAATCCAGAAGGAATCGAAGCCGACAAAGCTATGTTAATAGCAGTCCTAGACGAAGCACCAGCTAACCTTAAAATCAGTGTTGATGCTAACGGCGGTTGGAGTTTGACCAGCGCGATCGAAATGTGTCGCTGGCTGGAAAGATACAAAATAAATTATGTAGAACAGCCGCTTTCACCCGTCGCAGATATGGAGGAATTCTCAGAACTGTACCGTCAATCGCCCCTGCCCATTTTTGCTGATGAAAGTTGCTTTAATAGTTCCGATATACCCAAGTTAGCGCACTGCGTCCACGGCATCAATATCAAAATGATGAAGTCAGGAGGATTGACCGAAGCAATGCGGATGATTCACACAGCAAAAGCCTGCAATTTGCAAGTAATGTTCGGCTGCTATTCAGATAGCGCGATCGCAAATACAGCAGCAGCACAACTTTCACCCCTAGCTGACTATTTGGATTTGGACAGTCACTTAAATTTATTAGACGATCCTTTCACGGGTGCGATCGTCGAAAATGGGTGTTTGCTGCCAAACGAGCGATCGGGATTGGGAGTGCGGCGAGTTGAGATTGGAGAATAGAAGTAACTAGGTCAGCGCAAAGAAACTTTACCATGTAACAGAATATCAAGCTATCATAACCTTGGCAATTGTTTTCCTTCGGCTCGCGAAAGATACAGCTTCACTCACGGCATCCCGGGCTGATGTATTTTCAAGTTTCATTTACTTACAATGAACCAATGACTAAAAACTATCCCATCAAAAATGGCAAAGTTGCTATCTTGCTGCACGAGGGAATTCTCGGTCATTCCGGGAAAACTGGTTTAGCATTTTTGCGCTACAGCGAAGCACAAATTGTAGCAGTAATAGACCGCCAATGTGCCGGACAATCTTTACCTGAATTAACTGGCATTCGTCAACAATTACCGATAGTTGCTTCCGTTGCAGAAGCACTGGAATTTGCGCCGGATATTCTGCTAATTGGGATCGCTACTCCCGGCGGTGTTTTGCCTGCGGAATGGCTGCCAGAAATTAATCAAGCGGTAGCAGCAGGTTTGTCAGTTGTCAACGGTTTGCACGCGAAACTTGCACCTTTGATAACAGTTCCTTTAACCGAAAATCAATGGATTTGGGACGTGCGCCAGGAACCGAAATCTGTCGGTGCGATCGCCTCTGCTGCTGCTGCTCAATTAAGTTGTCGCCGCGTGTTAACTGTCGGCACAGATATGAGCGTTGGCAAAATGTCAACCAGTCTGGAACTCAATCGCATTTGCTTGCAGCGGGGTTTGCGTTCCAAATTTTTGGCAACCGGACAAACGGGTTTAATGATCGGAAATGAAGGTATTCCTTTGGATGCAGTGCGAGTTGATTTCGCGGCTGGTGCTGTCGAACAAATGGCGATTAAATTGGGTTCTGAATGCGATATTCTGCACGTAGAAGGGCAAGGTTCGCTATTGCATCCGGGTTCGACGGCGACTCTGCCGCTGTTGCGGGGCGCGCAGCCAACTCACTTAATTTTAGCGCACCGAGCCGGACAAACTAACATTCGCCATCACCCGCACGTATCGATTCCAAATTTATCAAAAGTGGTCGAACTGTACGAAATGGTAGCCGCTGCTGCGGGTGCTTTTTCTGGGGGAAAAGTGAGCGCGATCGCCCTCAACACTCATCACTTAAATGAGGCAGAAGCGCTGTTAGCAATAGCTGAAGTTCAAGCAGAAACGGGATTGCCTTGTACCGATGCGGTAAGGTTGGGCGCGGAGGTTTTGTTGGAGGCGATCGACAGTTGATATGCTACAATTAACAGCAACCAGCAAATAGCTACATAAAACTATGACACAAACCTTTCAAGCAAAAACACTGACACTGCGCGATGTCAAAACAAAATTTAACTGCCAACTTGCAGAAGAGGAGCAATTCTTCCGGGAGTGGATTGACGATTTACCTGAAATTACTGATGAAGAAAAGCGATATTTAGACAAAGTAAAGGCTGGCTATGCTAACAGTGCCGACTACCCCATGATAGAAGATACCGTAAAAATGGTGGTACTGGCTCCCTTGCTATTTTTAGCAGATTTATACTTGAATCCGTTTCACATAGAGGCAGAAAAATCGGTGGAACTTGTCACCGTGGATGAAAATATACTTGTCCGGGGAAGTATTGATGTTCTGCTTTTAATTGAATCTTTTTGGGTTGTTGCGATAGAAGCGAAGCGATCGCAATATTCCGTTGAAGCTGGACTTCCCCAGTTACTATTTTATATGCTGAATGACCCCAGTCCAGACAGACCAACTTTTGGGCTTCTGACAAATGGCAGCAACTTCAGATTTATCAAATTGATTAAACAAGACACTCCGCAGTACGCTTTATCTTATGAGTTCGTAATCGATCGCGCTAATGACTTTTACGAAGTATTTCGCATTTTGAAGCGATTATCTGGTATGATTTCCAGTTACAGCTCTTTTACTTAAAGGCACAATATGGAACTAGATTGTGAAAGTAACAATAAATTCACTAAAGCTCACTTTGACTTTAACAATTTGCCCCAACTCACCAACCCTTGGCGACAGCTAAATCTGCAAGGAGTAGCTTTAGGTTTGATTCGCTTGCCTGCTGGCGATGGCTACACATTTACTCACAGCCACGCAGAACAAGAAGAAGTTTATATTGTAGTTGAAGGCAAAGGGCTGATGGTTGTAGATGGGGAACTATTGACACTTGAGGGCGGCGATATTGTGCGAGTTTCTCCCGCAGCAAAGAGAGCATTAAAAGCTGCTGATAATACAGCCTTGTTTGTTATCTGTACTGGAGGATTGGCAGCAGGTTATCCCAAGCAGCCCAACGCGCGCTATCTGATAGATGATGGAATTCCCGATTATGACGATGTTCCGCCTTGGTATGAGGGAAATGCCGAAATTGCCGAGAGAAATGCGCGGTTAAAAGAAAGGATGTTGAAAGCTCAATCCAAACGAGACAGCCAACAGGAATCACAATGAATGAAAGTTCTTTTTCGTTGCCGCCACAATGCGCCATCCGCCCGGCCTGTGTTCAAGACATCAAATCAATTAGAATGTTAGTGTGGAGTGCAAAACTCGATCCTACTCAGTTGCGCTGGGAGCAATTCTGGGTGATAGAATGCAGCGGGGATTTGGTAGCTTGCGGACAGTTGCGGAACTTTGCGGGCGCGCAAGAATTGGGCAGTTTGGTGGTGGCGAAAGATTGGCGCGATCGAGGTTTGGGAACTTACCTCGCAAAATATTTAATTCAACAAGCTACAGAACCGCTATATTTAGAATGTTTGGGAAAGCGACTCGCATCATTTTATACTCGCTTTGGCTTCGTAGAAGCTGCATGGCAAGAATTGCCGCAGTCGCTTAAATTAAAATTCGGCTTGTCTCAGTTAGCTAAAACTTTATTCAGAATTCCTGTAACAATTATGCAGTATCAAAAAAGTTTTCTATAATTATGAGTTTTATGAATTTAAGATTCTGAATTAATGAATGGATTGTAAGTTCGACCTGTTCCATAATTGCGATTGCAGGGTGCGATCGACCTGGATCGCTCAAAAACTCCTACCGCCTCCTGATATCTGGGTCATATCAAATCTGTTAGCATCGCCATTATTCATATATCTCTTCTCTTAATCTGCGTGAATCTGCGTCAATCCCTTGTCATCTGCGGTTAAAAAATTCTCTTGTTTAGACCGCAGATACAGGCAGATAAACACAGATTAACGCAGATGAATTAGATCGAGTCCGGTTGCACGATCGGTGATTGTTGACTGTTGACTGGATTTTACGCCCGACGATGCTACCGGATTTGAGATCAATCTCGATCGCCTATTTTCTATGCCTAAGTAGGTAGGTACAAATCAACATCGCATCGGGAGGGCGGGTGAGTTGCCAAGTTTACTTGCTTATATCATAGATCCGCTTACGGGCCCCTAATGGCGCACTGGGTGTCAGAAACCGGGTTTTTAGAGGTTTGCTGCGTAAGTCACGGACTAGATATGTATGGATATTCCGGATTGGCCGATCGAGAATGCGTAAGTTCATAATTCACCGTTCGCGGTAGTCCAGTTGGCTAAATTGGCACAGCTACAAGCGCGATCTGTAGGCAAAAACCTTTGCAAAATCGTTGCTGGCAGGGGGTAAAGTGTCCTGTGCCAGTACCAAACCCGGAAAGTGGACTGGCGATCGCCCCAAAGATATTCGACTCCTGGCAAATTAGTAAGTGTAAAGCAAGTGAGTCACAACCCTATCAAAAAATTTAACCCAAAAATAAAACATTTTCACAGCAGCAGTAATGCGGAATCAGACAATCTCTAATGTAGCTAACAACATCTACCCGTGACGCAAATCCCACCAACTGCTCAACCATGAAATCCTTAATTCAATACCTCGGAATTACTGGATTTATACTCCCCGCAACCGCTTCTCAAATCCCTTCTACATTTCAAAAATTCTTTGCCTTTTATCCTGATAGAACTAGGGAAGGCAAGAACAATGAAATATCAGGACAATAAATCAATCTTAACCGAGGAAATGCAGCCTCTCAAATAGCATAAACCGACAATTACACATCCATATATTTTAGCACAACAGGAGTAAATATCATGTTCAACGTAGTAAAAGCTTTCGGCTCGATTTTCTCCACCCAAGGATACAGCACAGCTAACAATATGCTAATCAGAAATTACGTCAACACCAATTTTAACTACTTCAACGAAGAAGCTGTCGTCGATGAATCGATTTACCCGAATCAAACAGGTCGCGTCCGCTTCCAAGGTAGCTGGTGGCCCGCACGGTGCGATCGCCAAATCACACTGACACCGGGAGACACCGTTTATGTCATCGGCGTTGACAACATCACTCTGTTAGTTTCCCTCGCTCCCGCAGACTAAATCAGAGATTGAAATACAACGGCAACAAATAAATCTCAATCCGGGAAATGCAACCTTTTAAATAGCATAAATAGGCGATTAAACTTCGATATATATTAACACAAAAGGAGTCAGTAAAATGTTCAACGTAGTAAAAGCTTTCGGTTCTATTTTTTCTACTCACACCTACAGCACAGAAAAGAATATGTTAATCGACAACTACATCAACACCAATTTTAACTATTTCAACGAAGAAGCTGTCGTCGATGAATCGATTTACCCAAATCAAACAGGTCGCGTCCGCTTCCAAGGTAGCTGGTGGCCCGCACGGTGCGATCGCCAAATCACCCTCACACCGGGAGACACGGTTTATGTCATCGGGGTTGACAGCATCACTCTGTTAGTTTCCCTGGCTCCTGCAGACTAAACTAGAAAGTAATCTCAACTTTTTCACTGTCAGAACCCCGACTTATTCAAGAAGTCGGGGTTCTGACTGTTCTGTTTTTTAGTGGCAATTTGGCGATCGCTTCCACTCAACACCTGACGCAAGAGAGCAATATCTGCTTCTGTTTATTTGCCAGTAGAAATATGGCCGATCGCGCTACAATAAAATGGCATTTTTGAGAGCTTGTTTGTTGAGGCGATCGCGGAGTTGAGATTCGCTATTTTCTCGGGTGACTGCTGCTTTTTCTGATGCTTTAACCGGCGGTAGTGGTTCGAGGAGTTGGGCTTGAGCTTGCTGAATTGAAGGGTAATTTTCAGCCCAGGATGAAATCGCTTCTGAAAGGACATCGATCTCATCGGATAAGGGTTCGATTAGCTGCGCTAGTTCCGTTAATTGTTCGGCCCCGAAGAGCGATCGCTGCTGAGTTAATAGTTCGATAAATGAGTCGATCTTTTGTTCGGGGGGTGACATCGCTTCCCGTTGAATTTTGTTAATTGTTTGCCGAACAAATTCGAGAGACAAATCTAATAATTGCGCGATCGTCTCTAAATTCATTCCAAACGCTATCATCCGACGAATGGCTTCTAACTTCGCCTGCCGCTCACCTTCCTGCTTACCTTGTTCGAGTCCTTCTTCTAAACCTTCTTGCTTGACTTCTTGGTAAAATCGAGTTTGTCTGAGTTCGCTTAAATTCAACATGGCGGCAATTTCCTCGCGGCTTTTCTGGGGGAGTTTGTAGACGATAATTGTTTCGATGAGGTTAATTAAATCGCGTATAACGGTTGGATCGGACAACTGTTGTCGGGCCATTGCGATCGACTGCCGTGCTTGTTCTGCTGCTGTCTCTGCTGGCTCGATTACCAGTTTAACAACTTTGACTCCGAGCGATCGATCTGCGGCTTCTGGCAATTCATCGAGGTAAATCCGTTGGACGCGCTGACTGGTTAAGAGTTCCTGAAATTGCAGCATCTGTTCGTGTTCGATGCGGCGATTGGGATAGATGACAACCACGCGCCAAGGATTGAGGGGTTTGTATTGTCGCAGATAGAGAAAGAGTTCGCCAAAGATGCGGTAGTACAAGTCGGTATCGGGTTGAAACTGAACTTCAGCTAAGTAAAATGGTTTTTCAGGTTCTTCGGTTTTGGGGAGAAATAACCCGTCGATGCGGAATGCCAGTTGTTTGATTTCGCGGGAGGTGAATTCATAGGCGGTGGCTTCGTCTGGGGAACGATCGATCAGTTCAAAGAAGAAGCGGGGAAATTCCTGAAACAGGCTGTAGAAAATGGTGTCTGTTTTCATGAGTTGTCGATGCGAATCTATGACATCACTTTATTTTCTGGCGACTGGATTTAAAGTTAGCAGGTGGTGTGTTAAAAACATGGGAAGCAGTTCTTGAAAGAATGTGAATGCCGATCGCGGCAATAGAAAAATGCAAACAGGAAAAAGCAGTGTAGGACAATTCGCTTTGAAGAGATCGCCCGTTTGTTATAATCAAAGTAATTCCTATCCTCTCTCTACTATTATTTGTGAACATCGCCACGGGCAATTCCAACTCTTTGGCTAATCACTTCCCACATTGAGCGAGTAATTCCAGATTTGGGTAAGCCCTCTCCCCCTTTCTCAACAGGAGCTGTAAAGTCTCTTACCAGAAATACAAGTGGGAAGTTATTGGTCGCGCCATTAGTTGTACTCAAAAAGAGATTGTGATACTTAGGTAAATCTCTAGCAAACCCCTCTATTGTTTTTTTGTCAGCTAAACCACAAGAAATAACTTTGTTAATATCTTGCTGGTTAACCATTCGAGTCATAATTACGTTATCTACAAGCCGAAACACTGAGTCAGGTAAAGCTCCTGGTGTATTAGTTACAAAAAACAAATTCATCCCTAAGTGTCTAATTAAAGGAATCAACTCATCGATATATCGCTCATCCATGTACATATGTGCTTCTTCAAAAAAGACGGAAGGATATATAGGAATTTCTACTTTATTTGCTTGAAAGAATTCATACTGCAAGCGACATATTTCTTTCATTTGATCTATTACAAGAGTAACAACCACTTTTTGGATAATCGGAGGCAAACCTCCTATATCAAATACAATAACACCAGAATGATTTTTCAAGTCTTCTAAATCTTGTTGTTTATTACCTTGCTTGTGTTCTTCATTTTCAATACCATGTGCCATCCTGTAAAGGACTGTACGAAGTGAAACAACTTTTGTGCTTGGAGAGCGATTTTCGCGGAGAGCTTTCTCTTCTTCTTGTGCTTCGCTGCTTGTAGAGAAAAGGTTATAGCTCATCAAATTGTTAATACCACGTCTGTAAGCACCCAACATTTCGCGTTGTTCTCCAACAACTTCCTGAGCTTGATCCAATAAAAACTGTAAATCCGCAAAGTGTCCAGCTAAATTTCTAGCTTCTATAAGCCCCGGCAAATTAGCTCTTACAGCATTATCTGTAGCTGCTGTATTAAATAAAGATAACTTTTCAAATACCTTGAAGATGCTAGGAATAGGTAACAGATCTAGCCTAAACTTAAAATCTCTAGTTGGGCGAATTCTGTTAGCTTTAGGAAGAGAGCCATATTCTCCGTTAATATCAAACACAAGAGAAGGCATACCCAGTTGTCTCTGTAAATGTATTATTCCTTTGGTGATATGAGATTTGCCGCCTCCTTTCATTCCTGTAATAAGATTAACCTTTTCAAATCCTCCGGCATAAACCTTAACAGGATGTTCTTGATTTCCTATAGTACCTAAATCTAGATTAAGGGCTTCCACACTTTTGATAACATTTTTTAGAAGAAAAGCGGGGGCGATCGCAAAAATATCAACATTCCGAGTTACCACTTTTCCTTCTGGTTCTTTCCACTTCCCATTCTGCAAAGAAGCACGAACAATAAATTCGCCTATCAGAAATTCGTCTATAACTTCTCTCGGCTCATTATAAGAACGCTTCATTTCCCTCGCATGAGCAGTTGTAAGCAATCTAAACAACGCTTTACTATCTGCTTGCGGATAAGCTGCAATTCCTTTTGAAATTATCTGAACAATGAGACCGGTTTCAGTTTCTGATTCAATCGTCAATTCTTTTACCGATTGAAGCTTATCTCGCAAGTACAAAACATCCCCTACAGCAAAGTCTCTGGCTTTGGGATAAAAAATTATACTTCCTTCATTACCATTTAACTCTAAAAGTTGTGCAGATTTAACAGCAACTTCATCTGATAGATCCGATCGAACTGGCTCTTCTGAATCAAATTCAGTATCAATATCCACTTCGGGAATTTGGAAACCTTTAGGTTCAAGTTCCTTTGTGGCTTGGTTGGTTTTACCCTCTCTATTCTGTTTTTTGGCTTGTGTTGATGAATCTTTATTATCTGTCACAATTTTACTCCTATATTTATAGTTAAGTTATTTACCAAAAGAACCAAAAGGTTGAAACAGCACTTCCATAGTAGGCTGTTCTTGAGGTTTAGCCCCTAGCTTAATAGCGGCTTGAGCTAAAATATTTTGAAAATCTTGAAATAAAAAACAACTGTATTGATGCGCTTCTATTAGGGGTTTGGGATAACCACCATAGATCCGGCAATGGTTATAAACATCATTAATGACTTCATCGGCTGTCTTGCCAAGACAATTGTGTAAATCAACTCTAAAAGTTATGGTTGATGGACCAAATCCAAATCGAGCTGCATACATCTGCTTGGCTACAGTAACCCTAATCCTTACACCTTGCCCAGCACCCCTGGCTTCTCTGCGCTCTTGCTGAACCACATCCTTAAGAGGGACATATCCAACAAAGTCAGCGCCATACTTTTCATCTAAAAAATTCTGAATGGGAATTCCTGCAACAGTAATCCTCGTTTTTTTACTAATAGCCACAACATCTATAAGATTTTTATTGCATTCATACAGCATTCCTTTTTGTCTGGATTGGTTGAGAATGTAATCTTTGGGAGTATCAAAGCTTCGGTCAGGTAAAGCGCCATCAATTAAAAGAATCCCGCCTCCATCTTTTTTTAGTATTCCTACAGCTTCTTCCTGGATAATCCTTTCCACAAAATTACGAAAGCGATCCTGGAGTTGATCCGGGCTAGCTACCACACCTGATTTTTCTATCAAATAGGGTTCTTCATCTACTTTTTTAACAAAAAACTCTGGTTCGCCAAAGCGTTTACCCATCTCATATAAAACTTTTAATTTATTGGTATTATCAATGGCTATTGCACCAGTATTGTATAGAAGTATAATAACATTCCCTTCCGATGTATAGTAGCACGCTGCCCCCCTAACGGCAAAAACTATGCCACCCCTAGCCAAAGCCCCTAAGTTGACTACTCCCGCATCAACAGCGATAATAGGAGGAGGATTGCGTCGTCTAGGGCGTTTCATGGGAGTAACATCTCTCAATTCAGTTACCGTCAGGACACGAGGTTCCTCATTGGGGCGACACGCATCCGCTAGTCGATCGGAGTCATTAATTAGTTCATTAGGCTCGACCTCTCGCTCTGGAATCAGTAGAACATCGCCTTGATGATCTGCTAGACTTTCCCAGGCTGTTTGAACTAGCTGCTTTATAGATTGGTTTTCTCGATCAAAAAATTTCATTTTATTACAAATTGATTTAGCTATCCGTATTTTGTATTTATTTAAAAAAAAGTATACTTTTATTGAATTAAGTGAATATACTTAAGTAAACTTACTTAGGCGTAATTGTTGATTATAACCAAATAGACTAAACATTAAATACTACCTCCCTTGAAAGATAACATGGCTCATATGGACACTGCAATAACAGGGTCAAGTAATACGATAACAGAGTTTCGGTAATACAGCTTAGCTGCTTAGCTGCTTAGCTACTATACTGTAACTGCCTCGCTCGCTATATTATAGAGGGTTAACCCTAGGAATTTGCAAGTGACCGATCACCCCTTAGCCTGTATACAGGATAGCGTACACTTAAATACGGAAGTAACAGATATAGATCAAACTGCTGCACAACTACAAACAATCTTTAACCAAGCTCAACAAGAGCTACCCTTCTGTGAAGGTACAACCTTTAATGGGATGCTCAGTTTCGCTGAGAACCTAGAAGAGCCTATTCATCGCTGGTATTACTATAAAGAAGGTTACTCCCATCGGTTAGTGGCAGAAGTGCTTAAACGATATCAGATACCATCTAAATATCCTGCTATTCTTGACCCTTTCTGTGGTGCTGGCACTACTTTAGTTGCTGCACAAAGCCACGGCTTGTCAGCCGTTGGAATTGAAATCAATCCTTTTTCATTTTTTATTAGTAATGTAAAAACCAGTTTATCTAAGATTAACCCTGAAGAATTAGAGAAAGCCTTTAAAAAAGTTATTACAAATAATTATCACACCCATTCTTTATTACCAGATTTAACAACTTTTCACAATGAAAAGTATTTTCCTAACAATCATGCTTATGAATTAATTAAACTTAGGGATGCCATACGAAGGTGTAGAACAACAACAGAAGTTAAAAATGCACTATTGCTAGCTCTAGCTGCCACACTTGATGATGTGTCCTGTCTTCGTAAAGATGGTCGTGCGCTTCGTTACCAACCCTACAATGTAATCCATCCAACAGAAGCTTTACATCGTCGCGCTATGGTTATGATTGAAGACTTAAAAGCTATAGCAGATAGACCATACCAGGATGTCACAGTCTTAAAAGGAGATGCACGAAACCTTAGCTCATTATTGACTAACGACTTACAACCCAATCAATTTGGTTTGATAATGTATTCTCCTCCTTACCCAAATAACTTTGACTATAGTGAAATTTACAAATGTGAACTATGGCTACTAGGAATGATCGATTCTTATGAGCAGTGGAAGCAACTAAGGTTAAGCACTTTTCGCTCTCATCCTAGTTGTAACTTCCCCCTAACAAACTATCTCAAAGAAAACCCTGAACTTCGTGAAGTTTACCTTTTAGTAGAGAAAGCTGCAAGATGTTCAGATATTGGAGGAACTTACGCATATAAAAGAGCGCCCAATGTAATTCGAGGTTATTTTGATGATGTTTTTTCAATGCTTAAGGAACAAATAGTTAAACTCGCACCAGGAGGACATATTGTCTGTGTAGTTGGTAACTCAAGACACGGGAGATTATACATTCCCACTGATATTATTATAGCCCAAATAGGCAAGGCTATTGGGCTGGAGCTTGTTGAAATTTACGTTGCCAAACATCGCAATGATCGCAAACATAAGAACCAGATATTACGCGAAAGCTTAGTAGTTTTCACGAAATCATAACGGCTATTGAGCAGTAAGTATAGGACTTACCCGGAGAGCAATGCTAGTATCGATCTAGAAAACATTGCTATTATCGATCGCAATAACTCGATCGATACAATATACCTGAAAAAAGAACTTAAATATCCAGGGATACGTTCAGCATCTCTTATCTAATTTCGGCAGGGTTTATTTCAATCAACAGTGCCTTGAGTATGCTTAAATAAGCTTAGACACTCGCTACCCATATTTAAACCAGTGAACTTTCAATCAGTCATTGCCACCTTAAACAAATTCTGGAGCGATCGAGGCTGCCTGATCGCCCAATCCTACGACACAGAAAAAGGTGCAGGAACCATGAATCCCCACACCTTTCTCAGAGCAATCGGCCCCGAACCTTGGTCAGTCGCCTACATCGAACCCTGTCGCCGCCCCACCGACGGACGCTACGGCGAAAATCCCAACCGCTTCCAACATTACTATCAATATCAAGTTTTAATTAAACCCTCTCCTCCCAACATCCAAGACATCTATTTAGACTCCCTCAGAGCATTAGGAATTAGCCCAGAAGACCACGACATTCGCTTCGTAGAAGACAACTGGGAATCGCCCACCCTCGGAGCTTGGGGCGTGGGCTGGGAAGTCTGGCTCGACGGCATGGAAATCACCCAATTTACCTACTTTCAACAGTGCGGTAGCATTGACTGTCGCCCCGTCTCCATTGAAATTACCTACGGACTAGAACGCCTAGCAATGTATCTTCAAGAAGTCGATGCGATGACGAAAATTCAGTGGAAAGATGGCATCACTTACGGCGACGTTCACCTGCAAGGAGAAATAGAACAGTGTACTTATAACTTTGAAGCTTCTAATCCCGAATTGCTGTTTACTCTATTTGGATTGTACGAGCAAGAAGCCGAACAATTGACAAAAAAAGGATTGGTTTTGCCTAGTCTTGATTATGTGTTAAAATGTTCTCACACTTTTAATTTACTCGATGCTAGAGGTGTGATTTCGGTAACGGAAAGAACTCGGTATATCACCAAAATTCGCAACTTGGCGCGGAGAGTTGCTCAGCTTTATTTGGAACAGCGCGAAAAGCTGGGTTTTCCTTTAGAAAAAGCTGTAAAAGTTTGAGTTTGAGTTGGATTGTGGGGCGGGCATCTTGCCTGCCTTAAGAACGGGCAAGATGCCCGTTCCACAAAGAGTGAGTTGGATTGTGGGGCGGGCATCTTGCCTGCCTCAAGAACGGGCAAGATGCCCGTTCCACAAAGACCATATTTTTAATTAATTAAATGCCTAATTATTCAGAAAATAATACAGAAACAAATCCTCAACTGCGAATTGACGGTGTAAGCTTGAAAACACCGATCGCCTCAAGTTATTTGTTGGAAAATATATCGTTTCAGGTACACAAGGGATCTCGCGTGGCAATTGTTGGCCCTTCAGGTGCCGGCAAAACAACGCTGTTGCGACTGCTAAATCGGCTCAGCAGTCCCACCAGCGGCTCGATTTATCTGGAAAATACAGAATATCGCCAAATACCTGCGATCGAACTCCGCAAACAAATCACCCTCATCCAGCAAGAATCGAAGCTTTTGGGAATGTCAGTGCGAGAAGCATTGGCTTATCCTTTGAAGCTGCGGGGCGTCAATTCATCAAACATTGCTGAGAGAATTAGCGGGGCGATCGAACAACTGCACATACCCCAAGAATGGCTCGATCGCAGCGAATTCCAGCTTTCCACAGGCCAAAAACAGCTCGTGGCGATCGCCCGCGGCATCATCCTACAACCAAAAATCTTGCTTTTAGACGAGCCAACATCCGCCCTAGACGCAGGAAAAGCCGCCCACCTTTTGCAAGTATTGATACAGCTAACAAACGGCCAAACCACAATTGTCATGGTAAACCATCAATTAGAATTAGCCGAGCAATTTAGCACGCGAATTCTGCATTTACAGCGCGGAAAGCTCATCGAAGATTTGCCCTCTGATAAAATAAATTGGGTGCAACTGCGGCAAAATTTAATCCAAGCAGAAGCAGAAGCCCAACAAGAATGGTGAACAAAATAAAAAACATTTTCTGCTCCTAGATACGCGGTGGAAATCCCAGAACCTTCTTCTAAATTCGCTTGGTTTAACCTCTGGTTGCGTAATTAATTTGGATTTTTTAACCGCAGAGGGCGCAGAGGGCGCAGAGAAAGAGAAGAGAAGGGAGAAGTTTACAAATTGTTGAGGATTGCTAGAGATACAGTCAGATATTAGCTTTGGGAATGTTGTTTAATGTTGGCATTTGTGATTTTCGGCTAAATCGCTACTGCGGAATTAAACCCATTTTTTGATAAAGTGGTCGCACTAAGTTTTTTAAAGCTGGTAACTGTTTGGTAAAAACTATCGAGCCTAAAACACAAACTATACCTCCAATGATGACTGTATTGGGAGCGCCGATATAATTTGCCAATCCGCCGACAGCTAAATTCCCAAATGGTGTCACTCCAAAAAATGCCATCGTGTATATGCTCATCACTCTTCCGCGTTTGTCGTCTTCAACTATTGTTTGCAAAAATGTGTTTCCTCCTGCAAATTGCAAAATGAAACCAAACCCCACCAACAACATCATGATTAATGACAGCCACAAGACGCGAGACAAACCAAAACCTATCAGTCCGAATCCCATAATTGCTGGTGAAATCGCAATCCATTTGCCGATGCCAATTATACTTGTGCGCGAAATCAAATAAATCGCCCCCGCAAAGGCTCCGACTCCCGAAGCAGCCATCAAAAAGCCGAGGGTTTGTGGGCCGCCTTGCAGAATTTTGGTGGCAAAAATCGGAACTAAAACTGTGTACGACACTCCGGCAAAACTGACTAATGCTAATAGCAGTAAAATTGCTCGAATCGGGGGAAACCCGAAGGCATAAACGAATCCTTCTTTTAATCTTTGTAAGGGTTTGGTATTAGTTGCTGCAATTTTACGGGGTTTGATCTGCATCGCTAATAAGCCTGCAATTACAGCGATGTAGCTGAGTCCGTCAATGAGAAAGCAAAAACTTGCGCCGACTGTAGCTATCAGCAAACCTGCAATTGCTGGGCCGATTAGTCGGGCTCCGTTGAACATGGAAGCGTTGAGGGCGATCGCATTTGCTAAATCTTCTTTCTTTTCTACAAGTTCCGGCACAAAAGCTTGCCGTGCCGGCGCGTCAAAGGCATTAATTGCGCCTTGAAAAAAACTCAGTACCACAATCTGCCAAATGTTCACGACTCCTGTTAGCGCTAAAAATGCTAGCGCTAAGGATTGAACCATTGCTAATATTTGAGTTGCAATTATGACTCGGTGGCGGTTCCAGCGATCGATTAAAACTCCTGCAAAAGGCAGTAAAATTAATGTGGGGATTTGACTGGTAAATCCCACCACGCCGAGCATCCAAGGTGAATCGCTCAAATTGTAGACAAGCCAAACAGTAGCGACTTGCGTCATCCAATTGCCAATCAGTGAGATGCCTTGTCCTGCAAAAAACAGGCGATAATTTCTCGATCGCAGCGCTGGAGGAAGTTGTATTGTTTTGATTTTTGCTAGTAGATTCATGCTGCAAGTACGGCCTTAGCAATCCTATTTGATTGGTAAACATTTTTTAGGGGTAGCGCCCCTAAGCCTACCCCTAATTAGCGAAGGGCAATCATCGGGGGACTGCCCCTAGACTTATTTTACGAATCCTTGACAATTGCGAAATGAGCCGGAAGTTCTATTTTACAACTCCCGAAAACCAGGATTTGAGTAGAGTTAAATTCTTGCCCGCAGCAAAACGATCGCAACATTTAAATTTTTCTGTTGCGATCGCTTGACTGACGACAACTTCCTTCCCCGAACTCTTCCCTCAATCAATACTCAACAGCCAAGTACCGAGATAACGCAGCAAGGGAACGTCCCCAGGAGTGCGGATGCGGACGTTGAAATGGTACATTCCGCCCGGAGATGGGTTTCTGACGTTGGAGAGTACAACCTCAACATTGTTGCCTGCAGGAATTGGTTCTGTGGGATAAATTTCTATGAAACGATTTTCTTTGTCCCAGATTACTTCTTGCAATTCAATTGTTTTGTCTTTGACGCGCACTTTAATGTCTTTTTGGTCGAATTCGCCTTTGTAGTAGTCTGGATAGGATATGTTCAGTTGGGCGATCGCCAAACTTACTTTTTTGGAAGGAATTCGCAGCCGATATCTATCGCCGCTCATCCCCGCTTTCCCGTAATCTAAGCGATAGTTTAATTGGTTGGCGCGATCGGGCCCACCGAAAATTGTGAATCCTGGCATGGACTGGGCTAAGCCGATCGCGGGCAACCCAGTCAGCAAGCAACTTGTCACCGCTAATGCTGAAAATAATCGTCTCATAATCACTCCTCTTACCAAAATTACGATGGAACCTTAAATATTTACTGCGGGCAGTTTGCTATGAATGTCTTTAATATACCGACTGTCTCGGCAATTCGATCGGCAGAATCGATCGCGCGCTGGCTGACATCAATTATTTTTTGGGTAATACTGACAACAGACCTTTAAACTACAGAATTACTCAGCAGTAAAGTCTATCATACCTTGACGCAAATTTCACAGTTTAGCGGAGTTCAATCTATAAAAGAAGTTAAAGAAGCCGCCCGACCTGTGGCGATCGGCTTTACTATCAACGTGAGAAGTAAGCCAGCGATTGAAATCGCGCCTACACTTGCCTCTCGTGGGGATGGTGCGGGGACTGGGAAATTTGAGCCAGCCAGCGATTGAAATCGCGCCTACACTTGCCTCTCGTCCGGATGGTGCGCGGACTGGGAAATTTGAGTTTCAACCCGTGGAGGCAGGTTTTGTCTGTGTAGACGCGGTTTCAACCGCCCTGTCTGTGTCAGTCGATATCTGTCTGTGTCAACCTAGTTGAAACCCCCTGACAAGGGTTAACTAGAATCAAGGAGAGTTCATGAAATTAGCGATCGCCAAAGAAGTCGAAGCAGGGGAACGCCGGGTGGCTTTAGTGCCCGACGCTGTAGCCCGATTAGTCAAACAGGGCGTCGAAGTTTGGGTTGAGGCCGGTGCCGGCGCAAAATCCTTTTTCTCGGATCTTGCTTACGAAGAAGCCGGAGCTCAGGTTGTCGCCGATACCGCTAGGCTGTGGGGCGAAGCCGATGTCGTCGTGAAAATCGGGGCCTTGCAAGAATCAGAAGTTCATCAACTCCCCGAAGGAGGAGTTTTCATCGGATTTTTGAATCCTCTGGGAGAACCAGCTTTAGTGCAGCGTTTAGCCGATCGCAAAGTAACGGCATTCAGCATGGAAATGATCCCGCGCACCAGCCGCGCTCAAAGCATGGATGCACTGTCATCTCAGGGCAACGTTGCCGGTTACAAAGCGGTATTGATCGCAGCAGCCGCTTTGCCGAAATATTTTCCGATGCTGACAACGGCGGCGGGTACGATTCGCCCCGCGAAAATATTGGTAATGGGTGTGGGCGTTGCCGGCTTGCAGGCGATCGCCACGGCGCGCCGTTTGGGTGCGGTAGTCGAAGCTTTCGACATCCGCCCGGAAACAAAAGAACAAGTGCAAAGTTTGGGCGCTAAATTCCTTGATGTCGAACTCAAGGAAGAAACCGTCGCCGCCGGAGGTTATGCTAAAGAGCTATCAGAAGCGGCTAAAGAATACACCCGCCAAGTGCTCACCCAACACGTCAGCGCTTCCGATGCAGTGATTACAACCGCTCAAGTTCCCGGCAGAAAAGCACCTATTTTAGTTACTAGAGAAATGGTTTCTCAAATGAAGCCCGGATCGGTAATTGTTGACCTCGCGGCCGAACAAGGCGGCAATTGCGAATGCACGGAAGCGGGGAAAGAAGTTGAATGGAACGGCGTTAATGTCATCGGCCCGATTAATGTGCCCTCGTCTATGCCGGTACACGCTAGCGAAACTTACTCGAAGAATATCTCGGCTTTAGTTCAGTTGATGGTGAAAGATAAGGAACTAAATTTGAATTTTGAAGACGATATCATTGCTGGTGCTTGCGTTGCCCGCGATGGTGAGATTAACAACCAGCGAGTTCGCGATGCTTTGGCAGCTCAGGCTGAAGCTGTCAATAGTTAGGAGTCATTAGTCATTAGTCATTAGTCATTAGTCATTAGTCATTAGTCATTAGTTAGGAGTCATTAGTTAGGAGTCATTAGTTGTTGTTAATCCAATAACTAATAACTAATGACTAAGAAACTAAGAAACAATTGCCCGGTTCCTGCTGACTAATAACTACAGGATTGACGCATTAAGACCTAGAAACCTGTTTTTTTTACAAAAATACTTCGCGCTCGCCCGCAAATAAGGTAAAAAACCAGGTTTCTCAACACAGCGTGCGTAAGTTTTGAACTAACAACTAATGACTAATGACTAATGACTAATGACTAATGACTAACAACCAATTACCAATTACCAATTGTCATGGCAGAAGGATTGATTCCAGGTTTAGTGGTGTTTACTCTAGCGTCGTTTGTGGGATTTGAAGTAATCAATAAAGTCCCGCCGACGCTGCACACACCTTTGATGTCGGGTTCGAATGCGATTTCGGGAATTGCCGTTTTAGGTGCAATTCTGATTTCTGGTCAAGGCAATGTGACTGTTACTTCGATTTTGGGGACGATCGCGATCGCCCTGGCCACAATTAACGTAGTCGGCGGTTTCTTAGTAACCGATCGAATGCTACAAATGTTCAAGAAAAAAGAGGTTAAAGCGTGAGCGATTTTCTGCCCAGTGGCATTCAACTAGGTTATTTAGTTGCCGCATCTTTGTTTATTGTCGGTTTGAAACAGTTGGGTTCCCCTGCAACCGCCCGTCAAGGGAATGTGTTAGCTGCGATCGGGATGTTAATTGCGATCGTCGGTACGTTGCTGGAAAAGCAAGTAGTCAGCTACGAATTGATTGCTGTCGGAATCATCATCGGTTCCATTTTGGGAACGATTATGGCGAATACCGTGGCGATGACGGATATGCCGCAGATGGTGGGTTTGCTTAACGGTTTTGGGGGCGCGGCTTCTGCACTCGTTGCTGTGGGCGAATTCTGGCGCTATCTCAGCATCCCGGAATCGCCAACTCCAGACGCGACAATCACGATCCTTTTGGGTGTGTTGATTGGCGGAATTACTTTCACTGGTAGCCTTGTGGCCTTTGCGAAACTGCAAGAATTGCTACCGGGTGCGCCTGTCACGTTTCCGCTGCAACAGCCGTTTAATGCCATGCTGGCGATCGCACTTTTAGCCGGCAGCGGTTATATGCTGACGAACCCGGAGAATGTGCCAGTATTCCTGGGTTTGGTGGCGATTTCCAATATTCTGGGAATCATGTTTGTGCTCCCAATTGGCGGTGGCGATATGCCCGTGGTGGTGTCGCTGCTTAACTCTTATTCGGGGATTGCGGCGAGTGTGGCTGGGTTCATTTTGATGAACAATATGCTGATTATCGCTGGTGCATTGGTGGGCGCGTCGGGGATTATTTTGACGCAAATCATGTGCAAGGGGATGAATCGATCGCTTTCTAGTGTGCTGTTTAGCGCCTTTGGTAGCGGTGGCGGTAGTGCTGCGGGTGCTGCTGGGGCTGCTGGTGCTACTGACAAAACTGTTCGCAGCATCAATCTCGAAGAAAGTGCGATGATGTTGGGTTATGCGCGATCGGTTGTGATTATTCCCGGTTACGGAATGGCTGTAGCGCAAGCACAGCACGCCGTGCGCGAGTTAGCCGACGGTTTGGAAAAAATGGGTGTTGACGTGAAATACGCGATTCACCCGGTGGCTGGGCGGATGCCGGGGCACATGAATGTGCTGCTGGCGGAAGCAAACGTGCCTTATCCGCAGTTGTACGATATGGACGATATCAATCCGCAGTTTGACGAGACGGATGTGGCTTTGGTAATCGGGGCGAATGATGTAGTGAATCCGGCGGCGCGTCACGATACGGCGAGCCCGATTTACGGGATGCCGATTTTGGAGGTTGATAAGGCTAAGCATACGATCGTAATCAAGCGCGGGATGAGTGCTGGTTTTTCCGGTGTAGATAATGAGTTGTTCTACAAGGATAAGACGATGATGTTGTTTGGTAGCGCTAAGGATGTGGTTGCCAAATTGGTTGCTGAGGTGAAGCAGTTGTAGGATTTTGCAACCGTAGATGAACGCGGATTAACGCGGATTATTAAACCCGGTTTCTTGGAGAAACCGGGTTTTTGTTTTGGGTTTGTAGAGATACTAATCTAGGCTATTCGTTCACTTCAAAAAGATATCGAGGTAATCCTGACTGCCGAATAATAGACTGTAAAGTGCCAATTTTAATTTCTGAATAATTTGGCACAGGCACTGTTACAGTTGTATTAGGTAGTCGCTGCTGCATGATAATATGACTTCCGCGCTGGCGCACTTGAACAAAGTCATATTGTTCTAAAATCTGACAAACTTGAGCCGCTGATAGAACTCTCAGTTTACCCAACGCTCACCTCTACACGAGTCACAAAAAATTCACTATGCAGCCGATTTTTGATTTCAGAAGGATCTGCTGTCTCAAAAAATAGTTCCAGCGCCTCGATCAGATTACGTCGCGCTTCTTCTATATTGTCACCTTGGCTGGCAATATCGAGTTCCGGGCAAAGGGATATATATCCGTCGCCTTCTCGTTCAATAATTGCTGTAAACTGTTGTGTTGACTTCATAATTTGAAGTGGCGGACTGCCAAGCTCAAACAATTATAATTTTACTTGAGATTATATCACATCTTTCGCTGTTCGGTGGAGACGGGCGATCGCCCTATACAATGCTAGCTTGGTTTAAATAGTCACGGGCGATCGGTGCTAGTCAAATATACCTGCGATCGGAGATTTTTTAAATATAATGAAATCCTAAAGAATTAATAGAACTGCAAAAATTGTACTAACCTTAGAGCTAAAGTCAATTAAATTAAAAAATTTTCAACTATGTCAGATAAACCTTTTAATATCCGCCAACTAAATGGCCTAGATTATGACGAAGCAGAACCACTCCTGGAAGATTATCAGGAAACGCTTATCGAGCTATTTGTCAATTCTACCGAAGGAGAAGAATACTGTAAAACTTATCCAGACGTTGGATTTTGGATCTCGCAGTTCATTTATTACGGTTTCGGCTATGAAGGTTTTACGCTGCCTCGCATGAAAGTGGAAGATGTCGCAACTGTAGTCGAAGAGTTGTTTCCCAGGAAAGTGACTTTGCTTTCGCCGGAAGAAGGTGAAAATGCTATCCCGGAATTATTGGCGTTCTGGCAATTTTTGAAGCGAGAATTTAAACTGCGAAATGCCACTTCAATTATCAAATACCTGCGGGAGATCGAGCCGGAATTTAAGGAGATTATGGAAGATTCCTCTAAATTTGGATTTGCCAAATCCTTTGTAACGCTCGGTCATCAAGCAGGGTTTGAGATGAGTACGGGGGAAGGTATAACACAATTTCAGGAGATATATAATGCTAGCATTGCTCCTATAATTGCAGCTAAAAACTCCGATACATCGGGATTTTCCAGCAAACCGATAAGTGGTAGTGCTGTCAATGGATCTCAAGCAAGTAAAGAAAAACAAAAAAAAGCAAAAAATACGGCGAGTGAATCGAGAAAACGCAACCGCACTAAGAAAAAATGAGGTTTAGCAAGTATCTATCCTCACTTCACTCTTCTTCTGATTCTTCTCAGCATCTTGTTAGCTTCTTCCCTCCCGCGAAACTTCCAAACTAATAAATAACACATCAAACAAAACCCGAAAACTCCTAACACGATCGCACTTTCTTCCGGTGAGTTGGTAGTTCTATCGAACTTCCCACTCTTCGGACTTGCTTGGATGTTGTTAGTTCGATCGACCGTTCGATCGCCCGCTTGCAAGTTAAAATTACGTTGTTCAATCGCATTACTATTTTTAAATTTTCAATCTATTTCTTGAAAGGACTTCGCCTGTTCGCAGCTTGTTAAGGATAATCCCATAAGGATAAAAATTAGGAAATAACAGGGCGATTTCACGATTTTTACTTCCATTTATGGAGAAAGCGACTAAATGAATATAAGACTGACTCGTGGGAAGGCAGAAACCGGGTTTTTTGCGAAAATACTTCGTATACAGCCACAAATTCCGTGAAAAACCCGGTTTCTTTGGTATGAGTGCGCGGTCAGAAACCGGGTTTTTTGCGAAATACTTCGTACACAGCGACCGATTCTCTAAAAAACGCGGTTTCTTTGGTCTGAGTGCGTAATTCCTGCGAATAATTTCTACAATAGCGGTGTATGATTTTCTCGATCGCACATTAATACGATCGTACCATTTTTTTCAAGTCGCAGCTACGGGTAAGGAATCAGTATTGCCGAGATGTGCTAACAAAACGGGCGATCGCGCTGATTCAAGCGCTATAATCTAGCTAATAGATTGCATTCAAATTCTGTTGGTTAATTGCCGATATTTGTCAGGATACGGCACTGCCGTATCCCTACCCGAATTGTTTGTAGGGACAGGGCACTGCGGTGTACTCTAACCTGGATGTTATTCAATCTCAATTAGATAGCAAACAATGACAATGAAAGAATTAGAAAAAAAACTACTTGCCTTAACTCCCGATGAAAAAAGTCAGGTAATACAGCTATTAGTTCAAAGTTTAAGCAATACTTGGCAAGGAATCGAAAAAACTCCGGGCCTGTGCGGTGGCGATGCTAGAATTGCCAAGACTCGCATACCTATTTGGTCGCTGGTAAATTATCGCATTCTGGGTGCAAGTGATGTGCGGATTTTGCAAGACTTTCCTCATTTGAGTGCAGCAGATTTGGCGAATGCTTGGGCTTATGCTGAGGCACACCCAGAGGAAATTGAAGCAGCGATCGCTAGAAATGAGGAAGCCTAAAATATGGCGGAAATTTGCTATAATCTAACTAATATCAAATCCGAGCGATCGCACTTATGACTATACAAGAATTAGAAACTCAAGTCTTAACCTTAAATGCGGTTGATAAAGCTAAACTAATCAGCATCCTAACTCAAACTTTAACCAACGGTTCTCTAGGCATTAAAAAAACTCCTGGTGTGTGCGGAGGCGATGCTTGTATCGGCAAGAAGGAGCATACCAGTTTGGTCACTGGTGTGCGATCGACGTTTAGGTGCTTCCGATGGTACAATTATACAATCATTTCCCGATTTAACCGCTGCTGATTTGGTAAATGCCTGGGCTTATGCCGATGCTTACCCAGAGGAAATTGAACAGGCAATTAGAGAAAATGATTGAGATAGCAAAAAATGACACTGAAAGAATTAGAAAAACAACTCCTTGCCTTAACTCCCGCTGAAAAAACTCAGGCCATACAGCTATTAGTCCAAAGTTTAAGCAATACTTGGCAAGGAATAGAAAAAACTCCCGGCGTGTGTGGTGGTATGGCTTGTATTGCGGGGACTCGTATCCCTGTTTGGGTAATGGTTGAAGCTCGTCGTATAGGATATAGTGAAGCCGATTTGCTAGAAAATTATCCCACTATTAGTGCGGCGGATCTGGCAAATACCTGGGCTTATGCTGATGCCTATCCTGATGAAATTGAACTGGCAATCCGGGAAAATGAGGAAGCCTAAAACATGGCGCGTTTATATTCAGATGAGCAATACCCAATAGCTGTTGTCAGAATTCTGCGAACTCTCGGTCACGATGTTTTAACTGTTCAAGAAGCAGGAAATGCTGGACTTAAAATTCCTGACGATCGAGTGTTAGAATTTGCAACGAGTGATTCTCGATCGGTGTTAACACTCAATCGGCAAGATTTCATCCGACTGCATCGCATCCAACCTAATCATTCTGGTATTATTACCTGCACTAACGATCGCAACTGGGAAAGGTTGGCATCACGTATTGATGAAGCTATTTTTGCTGAAGAAACATTGACGGGCAAATTGATTCGGGTAATACGTCCCCAAAGCTGAAAAAAAGCCCCTCGCCCTTCCCGACCCAACCACCTTACAATTAAATCCCCCATTGCTCCCAAGATTAGGTAAAATCATTTGGGTGTCTGAGGATAAACTATATGCGCTGGGTTCGATATATTGCGATCGCCATTATCAATGGTTTCGGTGTCGTCATCGGTATTATTTGGGTTGCAGTCCCCGCAACAGTGGCTCAACCTTCCCTAAACTACCAACTCGCACTCTCTGGGCGACAGCCAGACGGCGAAACTGGGCAATCCCTTTCCGAACTCTACAAATTGCGCGATCGGCTCAAAGTACAATTAGATAACCTTGCCAAAACTCCCGACAGCGCCCCGTTTTCCGCTGAATTTTGGAAATCAGAAATCCACCGCCAGCAATCCCAAACTCTGGCGCAGCAACTCCAAAACGTTCAAACTCAGATTCAAATAGAAGAAATCGCCAAAAATAATTGGGACGAAGCTGCTAAATTAGCCGCCCAAGCAGTCGAAATTGGACGCACTTCTAATCCTTCTTCTGCTACTTGGGAACAGTCCCAGCGGCTGTGGCAGTGGGCTATCGATACGCTGCGACTCATTCCTCACGGTTCTTTTTTGACCGATCGGGCGATCGACAAAACCATCGAATACCAAGGAAACCTCACTGTCGCTACCTATGAACTGCAAGTTGCACGTTCTGTTGAAAAAATTAGAGCCGAGGAAGAACAGGTAAGAGAGTTAGCCCGAAAAGAGCAAGAGAAAAAAGAATTAGCTCGTCGAGAAATAGAGAGAAAAGAGCAAGAGAAAAAAGAACTCGCCAGAAAAGAACTAGAAAGGCAAGAATTCCAAAGGCAAGAATTAGCCAGGAAAGAAATTGAAAGACAAGAATTAGCCAGAAAAGAACTTGAAAGGCAAGAATTTGAAAAGAAAGAATTAGCCAGAAAAGAACTTGAAAGGCAAGAATTTGAAAGGCAAGAGTTAGCCAGGAAAGAACTTGAAAGGCAAGAGTTAGCCAGAAAAGAACTTGAAAGACAAGAACTAGAAAGGCAAGAATTAGCCAGAAAAGAACTTGAAAGACAAGAACTAGAAAGGCAAGAATTAGCCAGAAAAGAACTTGAAAGACAAGAGTTAGAGAGAAATCAGCAAGCAACTCCTCAACCAACCACAACACCAACTCCCGCCCCAGTTACGCCCGCAGCGTCCCCGTCGAACTTTTTGTTTGTGGGAGATACTAACAGAGATGGCCAAATTAACGAGCAAGACGAACCCGGAAAAGAACAATGGTCTTTGTCCAAGGGCGCGCTAATTTTATTTAACGATCGCAATAACGATCGCGGCAAGATACCGACTTGGCAACAAACCAAAGTTATAGTTCCCCGCCGTGCAGCAATGCTTTCTCAAGTTAACTTAACACTATCTGAAAACTTCAAAACCTCTCAATTATTTATCACTGCTGATAGCATTGCCAGCCCTCACATCAGCGTTTTCCAGAAGACGGGCGGCGGCTGGCAACCTGTAGATATATCCGGCGATCAACCTCTAGTTTTCAGCACGAATATTGTTTTAGGTGTCGAAGCCAAACAATTTGCCGATCGCAACTGGAACGGCACTGTTAATCTCAAAGCAACTGCCCAAAACAACGGTCAAGAAATCGCCTCCACAACAATCCAAATGGGCGTTACTCCTTGGATGATAGCGCCAAATACAGCACCAGTAACCGAAGTTCATGTCAGCGACCGAGGCTCGGCAAACAGCGAATTTATCTCCCAACTAAAACAAGCAGTAGAACCAACGGGCGCTCAAGTAAAAATTATCCAGGGCGATCGCACTTGGATGCAAGATACCCAGAAAAACGGCTACGTTCAACTCCCAGAAAAATCCGAAATACGCCAGTTTAATGTAGCCATAAAAACCAATACCGATCCAGACAAAAACCAGCCTGCTAAATCACCTCAAGACCAGAATTTAAAAGTATTTAAAATTGGCACTCGTCGCAATGAAGACCCTGTAAGTCAGTGGTCTGACGGCTACGGCAATTTGCAGGTGACGCCGCCGATTCCCGGACACCCAATGGGTCGAGTTTATTACGGGAATTCGGGAAATGCTAGTTTTAATCCAGAGGTACTTGATTTTATTCAAGCTCAGAGAATTCAAGGGCCACCAGTGGATATTGATACTTCTTGGCTTTTGACTCGCCAAGTCGATGAAATTATCAATTTTATTCCCACTCAAACTCCCGGAAAATATGTAATGGCGATCGCCAGTCCAGAAGCCGGAGTTAAGCTGTTGGAAGAATTGGAGGGAAGAGGTTACGGCGATGTTACGATTAATCGCGGTTTGAGCACTCAAACAACTGTCAGCGCCGCCTTGAAAAATCGCGCTTTAATTCAACACAATCTTAATTTACAAAATCAGAAACTCAATCCGATTGTAGAGAAGTTGAAAAGAGAGTTTTTACTCGGAGACGACCAAATTATTCAAGTTCCGGCGATGTTTGGCTACAGCGGTTATGCTTGGTGGCCGAATATGGTCAATTCGGTGCCAGTTAACGGCAAGTTGTTAGTTTCAAATCCGCGCGGACCAATGATTGACGGTGTAGATTACACTCAAGAAAGATTGCGCCAACTGCTGCTTCCTGCTGGCGTCAGCGTTAGTTTTCTCGATGACAGGTATTATCAAGAATTAAAAGGAAACGTACAGTCGGCGACGAATACTGTGAGGAAGCCAGAAGACCGGACTTTTTGGCAGTCTTTGCCCAATAATTATTAATTGGTAATTGGTAATGGGTAATTGGTAATCGGTAACTCGTAGGGGCGGGTTTTACCAACCATCTATGTTTAAAACTCAGTATATAGTAAACCCGCCCCCCATGCTCGTAGGGGCGGGTTTTACCAACCATCTATGTTTAAAACTCAGTATATAGTAAACCCGCCCCCCATCCTAGGAGTTTAAGAGCTACCTCTGGTCCGAGCAGAGGGGGACTAAGCAATAAATGTGAATTGGCAATTAATGCGCTTTTTTATTGTTACCAGTAAAAAGATCGATCGCTATAATATAGATACGATTAGAAGATTATCCGCATCTTAGTGCTAGCGGCTTGAAAAATGCCTGGGCTTATGCTGAAGCATTTCCTGACGAGATTAAAGCAGTAATTAAGTTGAACGATATAGACTAATATCATGACAGGTTTGTATGCAGATTAACAATCTTCCTTCTAACTTTTGCCTAAGGCTCGATAATTAATCCGTGTATCCTTGTCAAAATCCGTGTCGTGCCTTCTTCCTTATGCTAGATAATTTCAGTGCAGGCGATCGCACCAGTAACGTAAAATGTCTAAAAGCGGTCTTTGTAAAATAAATTTAGCCCCATGAGCGACGAACAGGAAAAAAAACAAATTTTGACTCAGCAACCGGAAACAATTTCCCCTACCAGCGATGAGATCGATCGCAGTGCTATTGCCAGTGGCGACTCAACTTCCGCACCAGCAGAAACTTCCGTAGAAATTGCCGCGCCCGAAGATATTTCAGCGCCAATCGACGAACCCGAAACAATTCCAATGGCCGCCGATAGCGCGCCGGAAACAACTCAACTTGCAAGTTATCCGCCTCCAACAATTCAAACTGCGAACCCCGAACCAAAACCAGACCGAGCTTGGCCCATCTTGGCAGTTTTTCTCAGCGGAATCTTAGTCGGTTCCGTCCTTAGTCTCGGCAGTTTGCTAGCGTGGAGAATGTATCAGGAAAGAGCGAACCTTCAAATCAAACTACCCGCTGACGTACCCCTCCCCGAAAGCCCTCCGCCTGTCGCAGCAGCGCCCGCCAACCGCCGGCCCGGACTTCCTCCAGCACCTGGAACTCGACTGCCCCCCACAATCCCTCCGTCGCCGGGTCCCACTCAAATACCATCTGTCTCTGGTGTTCCGCAACTTGCTTCCCCCTCGCCGTCGTCTTCTCCTTCTCCAACTCCAACTCCCGCTGCGGTTGAAACCCCTGTAACCGAGCGAGTTTACTTTGAACCCGGTGCTACGGGAACTACTCTGAGCAATAGTTTGCGAGCCAACATATCCAGGCGCTACTTACTGGAGTGCAATAGCGGCCAAAGCATGACAATAAATGTTCAAGAAGGTCAAGTTAGCGCAGCAATTATTGCTCCTAACGGTGAAAATTTAGGTACTGCTGATAGCACAGGTCAGTGGCAAGGTCAACTAGCCAGTAGCGGCGATTATACTATTGAAATTTCAGGCGATCGCCAAGCAAACTACCAAGTTAAAATTGAAGTCAAATAGCAACTATAATTGTATCAGGGGGTAGTTACAAAATACATAAGCCCCCCCTGTTGCTAATTACAAATTACCAATTACTTATTACCAATGATCGCACAAGTATCTGAAAACATCTACGAAGCAAAAACCCAGGAAATTGCCAAGGAAATCCTGCGGCTAACTCAAGAGAAAAAGCGCTCTTTTTTCGGGCAACTCCAAGACCAAATGCGCTGGGACGACAAACTGATGGATTGGGCGATGGCCAGCCCCGGACTGCGGGTGCAGTTGTTTCGATTTATTGACTGTTTGCCGGCCCTCCGCAGCAGGCCGGAAATTGCCCGCCACTTGCAAGAATACTTGACCGCCCAAGAGGTAGAATTGCCCGAGGCATTGAAAAAATTGCTCAACTTTGCTAGCCCTGATTCGGTTCCGGGTCAATTGGCGGCGACGACGGTTGCGCCTGCTGTGGAAACTTTGGCGCACAAGTATATTTCTGGGGAAAATATCAAGCAGGTAATTAAAACCTTAGAGCGGCTTCGCAAAGATAAAATGGGTTTTACAGTTGACCTTTTGGGGGAAGCTGTCATCACTGAAACTGAGGCGCAAATTTATCTTAACCGCTATTTGGAATTGATGGCTGAACTCGCCAATGCAGCTAAGAATTGGCCGCAGGTAGATGCAATTGACAAAGCAGACGGCGAAACTATGCAGCGAGTGCAAGTATCGGTAAAGTTAACGGCTTTTTATTCTCAGTTCGATCCTTTGGATGCTAAAGGTAGCGAGGAGAAAGTAAGCGAGAGAATTCGCCTGTTACTGCGCCGCGCGAAGGAGTTGGGATGTGCTGTTCATTTCGATATGGAACAGTATGCTTACAAAAGTTTAACTCTGACCATTCTCAAAGACTTATTGTTAGAGGAAGAGTTTCGCAGTCGCACGGATATCGGAATTACATTGCAAGCATATTTGCGCGACAGTGCCCAAGATTTGCAAAACCTGATTTCCTGGGCAAAAAAACGCGGAAATCCGGTAACAGTGCGGCTGGTAAAAGGCGCTTACTGGGATCAGGAAACTATCAAAGCGATGCAGAAAGATTGGCCGCAGCCGGTCTACAATGACAAAGTTGCTACCGATGCCAATTTCGAGCAGATGACGCAGTTGCTGCTAGAAAATCACGAATATTTGTATGCAGCTATTGGCAGCCATAATGTGCGATCGCAAGCGAGGGCGATCGCCATTGCCGAGACTCTCAATATACCGCGCCGCCGCTTTGAAATGCAAGTGCTGTACGGCATGGGCGACAAATTGGCTAAGCTTTTGGTCGATCGGGGTTATCGCGTCCGAGTCTACTGCCCCTACGGCGATTTGCTGCCGGGAATGGCTTATTTGATCCGCCGTTTGCTGGAAAATACCGCCAACAGTTCTTTCATCCGGCAAAGTTCCGAAGAAATGCCGATCGAACAATTGTTAGCCGCACCAGTTGCTAGTGGCAATGACCAGCTAGTTTACAGCAAAGTATTTCCCAACGTTGCCGATACCGACTACGCCAATACCAAATTGCGGCAACAAGCACAAACAGCCATCAAATCAGTGCGCGCCAACTTAGGCAAAACCTATTTACCGCTAATCAATGGCGAGTACCAAAATACTGAAGCAACCGTTAACTCTCTCAACCCTTCCAATCCTACAGAAGTAGTTGGCACCATCGGATTGCTTTCCGAAGAACAGGCAAAACAAGCCCTTGAAGCAGCAAAAGAAGCCTCCACCAGTTGGCGAAAAACTCCAGTCCGACAGCGCGCCGGCGTCCTCCGCAAAGCCGCAGAATTCATGGAACAGCGGCGGCACGAACTATCAGCTTGGATGGTGTTGGAAGTCGGCAAACCAGTCCGAGAATGCGATGCCGAAGTTTCCGAAGCTATTGATTTTTGCCGCTACTACGCCGACGAAATGGAACGGTTGGAACAAGGGAAAAATTACGACGTAGCCGGAGAAACCAACCGCTACACCTATCAGCCGCGCGGCATTTCTTTAATCATTTCGCCTTGGAATTTCCCCCTGGCAATTCCCGTCGGCATGACAGTTGCATCCCTAGTTGCTGGAAATTGTACTTTACTGAAACCTGCGGAAGTTTCCTCAGTAATTGCAGCAAAAATCACAGAAATTTTGCTAGAAGCCGGAATCCCTAAAGGCGTATTTCAATACGTGCCTTGCAAAGGTTCAACGGTGGGCGCTTACATGGTGAAACATCCTGACGTTCACATGATTACTTTCACCGGTTCTCAGGAAGTTGGCTGTCAAATTTATGCCGATGCTGCGATTTTGCAGCCGGGGCAAAAACACCTGAAACGAGTAATTGCTGAAATGGGCGGCAAGAATGCAATTATTGTCGATGAAAGTGCGGATTTAGACCAAGCAGTTGCAGGCGTAGTTTATTCGGCATTTGGATACAGCGGCCAAAAATGTTCCGCTTGTTCGCGAGTAATTGTGGTCGAATCGGTGTACGATAATTTTGTGGCAAGATTGGTAGAAGCGACGCGATCGCTCAATATCGGCGCAGCAGAAAATCCCGGCACTCAAGTCGGCCCTGCGATCGATGCAAATGCCCATTCGCGCATCCGCGAATATATCGAAACAGGCCGCGCCGAAGCTAAAATAGCTTTAGAAATGCCGGCACCGGAAATCGGCTATTTTGTCGGCCCCGTCATTTTTACGGAAGTATCGCCGACAGCAACTATCGCCCAAGAAGAAATTTTCGGCCCGGTTTTGTCGGTGATTCGGGCAAAGAATTTCAGCGAAGCGATTGCGATTGCTAACGGCACGAATTTTGCTTTAACCGGCGGATTGTATTCTCGCACGCCTTCGCATATCGATCGAGCCGCATCCGATTTTGAAGTCGGAAACCTGTACATCAATCGCGGAATTACCGGCGCTGTGGTATCGCGGCAACCCTTCGGAGGATTCAAACTTTCGGGAGTTGGTTCTAAAGCTGGGGGCCCGGATTATTTGCTGCAATTCCTCGAACCCCGCACAATAACCGAAAATATTCAGCGGCAAGGTTTTGCGCCGATTGAAGGAGTGGATGATTAATCATTCCTTTGTTCGTAGTGAGGACTGAGGACTGAAGTCCTCTCTCTGGCTGTTAAGTTAGTAGGGTGCGTAAGCGCGCACCTTACAGGTGCGGTAACAGAAAAAATTTGTGCCTGATTGGCTAGTTATAAAATGGAATCTACGAAAGATCGCGATCGACTAAATTCTCACAACCCTTCACTTGACAAGTGGCTGAGATTTTTAATTATAGCCGTATTAGTCATCGGTATTTTATTTCGGTTCGCCAATCTCGATCGCAAATTTTACTGGATCGACGAAACATATACTTCTTTGAGAGTTTCTGGCTACACCGAGGCCGAAATAATCAAACAAATTTCGTACCAGAAAATAACCTCGCCCTCGGATTTACAAAAATATCAGCAGATAAATTCCGAAAAAACTTTAAGCGATACCCTGAATTCTTTAGCAGCGGAAGACCCCCAACACCCGCCGCTGTATTACGTACTAGCGCGATATTGGGCGCAATGGTTCGGCAGTTCCGTTGCAGCAATGAGAAGTTTGGCCGCCGTGATTAGCTTGCTAGTATTTCCCGCAATTTATTGGCTGGCTTGGGAGTTATTTGAATCTTCAGCAGTAGCGTGGATGGCGATCGCAATTTTCGCAATTTCTCCCTACCACATCTTGTTTGCCCAAGAAGCAAGACAGTACAGTTTGTGGACAGTAACTACTATTTTATCCAGTGCAGCTTTGCTGCGAGCAATGCGCCCTGACACAAATCAAAATGCTGTCGCCCTCGTTCTTTCCTGGGCGCTTTATGCAGGCACAGCAACACTGGGATTTTACACCCACTTGTTATTTGTCTGCGTCGCCGCAGCCCACGCAATCTACGTCGCAGTCATTGCCAACTGGCGCGATATTAAAACATTCATTGCCTATTATGTAGCAGCTTTAATCGCCTCGATCTGCTTCATGCCTTCCCTCATAAATACTGTAGAAAACTTCAATCAAATTAAAAGCACAACAGTATGGGCAGAACAGACAAATCTCTTAAGATTAGTCAGCAGGTGGGTGGGTTCCGTCACCATAGCATTTTTTGATATTGGCATTGATGGAACTGCCAACGCCACACAACTAGCCTTGCTAATTCCCGTTGGCATAATGATTTTAGCTTTAGTCGGCTATGCCCTTTATTTTCTGTGCCGACAAACACCAAAGCGAGTGTGGTTGATGGTATTGTTATTAATTGCAACAACAGCTTTGTTTTTAGCAGTACCCGATATAATGAAAGGTGGGAGGCGCTCGGCAAATCCGCGATATTTAGTTCCTTGTTATGTGGGAATTCAGCTAGCATTGGCTTACCTGCTGTCTGCGAAAATTAGTAACAATTTGGATAACTTCAAACAGCAAAAACTGTGGAAAATAGTTATAGTTGTACTGTTGTCTGCAGGTATTATATCCGGTGGAGTTAGTTCTCAAGCAGACACTTGGTGGAATAAAGGCAGCGGCTGGCTTAGCGCAGAATTACAATTAGCTGGGACTGTCAATCAAGCCAGCAATCCCCTAATTATCAGCGATGCCAATATCGCATATATCATGCCTTTAAGTTATCACCTAGAACCAAAAGTCAAACTGCTAATAGAACCCCGCTGTTACACTTCTTGCTACAAAAATCGAAAATTGGCACTTAAAAAACCGCAACTCTCTAAAATTCCCGAGGGTTTCAGCGAGTTGTTTTTATACAGACCGTCCTCAACTTTGCGATCGGCAATTCAGCAACAAAACTATCAAATAGATCCGGCTGACGCTAATGTTGAGCTCAATCTCTGGAAAATTACCAAAAAATAATCTGAAAGGATTAAGGCAAAAAAACTGGTTGCTGCCAAAAAATGTTTTGTTCACCGCGACATACTGCCCAGAAACGGGGTTTTTGGGATTATGTCGCGAGTAAAGTAGAATAGGGCTGTTTTTCGCGGTAAGCTAGAAGTTAAGAATCAAAAAATAACATCAAAAATCTACAATGACAGTCACTGAAACCTCGAATATTCGCAAACTGCTGTGCGATCCAGACCTAGGGCTGATCCCTCACCTAGAAAAGTGCCTGAAAGACTTGCACTCGTCTGCGATGGCCAGCGGAGAGAAATTCAAGGTAGAACCTTACGATATAGAACTCAAAAGCTGCCACACCCAGAAGCATCCCAACGACCAAAAACCCATCGTCACTCAGTCAGTGTTAATAAAAATCCCCCTGACTGGGAAAGTTCAAGACAAGATGCAACTATATCTGATCGCAACTGAGTTGCAAAACCAAATCGACATCAAAATTATCGACTGGAGTGCCTTAGAACGCCGCCAATACGACATTCAGGGCATCCCCTTAAAGCAGCCGATCGTCAAAATAGACGGCGAGATGAATTACGAGTTAGTATTCGATCGACCAAACTACTGCTGCATCACTCTGCGCCGCCAATTTGACTTAAGTTACGCCGCCAATTTTTAATTTGGCTTGTAGGGGCGGGTTTCACCAACAATATTGAGGTTAATTAACCATCTATAAAACCGCCCCTATCCCACGGTAAACCCCTTGTACATTTTTCACATTCAATACAAATTAATGTTGATGTAGATTGTTAGTTGTGTGGGGGCGGGTTTATGTAGATTGTTAGTAGCAATTCGATATTGTTGGTGAAACCCGCCCCTACGAAATTTGGTAACAGTATGTCAAGCCCATTACCAATTCCCTATTAGCAATTAATTCAAACCCCTCGATTGGCAGTTTGCGCAAGAATCCTCTTAATATCAGCAGGAGTCAGATTCGGATTAGCCTGCAACATCAAAGCTATCACGCCAGCTACCTGCGGCACTGCCATTGAAGTACCCGCAAAATATCGATAGGGAATCCCCGGTTGAGAAAGGGGTACAGTTGAATAAACATCACCAGAATCCGCCCTGCCGCCGTCGCCGCCCGGAGCAACAAAATAATTAATTCCCTCCGCACCCGCCAGGTTAGAATAATCGGCAAACAAGCCATTCCGGCTAACAGCACCGACAGCAATTCCTACCTCATTGGCAAACCGAGCCGGATAATCTGGTTGTAGGCGAGCATCATTTCCCGCCGCCGAAATCACGATCGCCCCTTGAGCTTCAGCGGCTCGAATAGCATCCAATACTTGCTCGTTCAACTGGAGTCCGCCCAAACTTATATTAATCACCTTCGCTCCATTTGCCACCGCATAATTAATCGCATTAATTTCATCCCTAATTTTGCCGACTCCCGCCTCATCGAGTATTTTCAAAGGCATAATCTTCGCAGTTGGAGCCGTTCCAGTAATCCCCACCCCATCTTGTTTCGCAGCAACTAAACCCGAGATATGAGTGCCGTGACTGTTATCATCCATCGGGTCATTATCGCTGTTGACAAAATCCCATCCCCGGAAATCGTCAACAAATCCATTGTTGTCATCATCAACCCCGTTGCTAGCTTTATTGCGACCGATCGCATCAACACCGGTTTCCCCCGCATTGCTCCAAATATTCCCCGTCAAATCCGGGTGATTGTAGTCAACTCCACTGTCGATAACTGCCACGACAATTCCGTCTCCAGTCAAGCCCTGGGCCCAAACCTCTGGAGCTTTAATTAAATCTCTGCCCCACTCGTCGCCACCCAAGTCGGG
Source organism: Microcoleus sp. C2D2 (assembly GCF_036702495.1). Taxonomy (NCBI): domain Bacteria; kingdom Bacillati; phylum Cyanobacteriota; class Cyanophyceae; order Oscillatoriales; family Microcoleaceae; genus Microcoleus; species Microcoleus sp. C2D2. The sequence continues at coordinate 73,192 of NZ_JAUBTO010000020.1, forward strand.
AACATCAGGAAAAGTTGCAGTACCTTGAGCTTGAGCAACTGCCGCCGCTGCATTCACCAAACCGAACCCAAAACGAGAGTCAAAACCCTGCAAGTTGCTCGCATTGTTAGTAAAAACAGTTGCAGGAGTTGCAGACAAATTTAGGGTGAAATTTGTACTGCCTTGGTATTGATAAACTCGGACAAAGTAAGTTCCTGCGGCTAAACCGTTGAGGTCGATCGACTCCGGCGATAAATTGGGTTCTTGAGAAGCACCAATAATATCGGTGAAGTCAATAGAATTGTCGCCGTTAAGATCTTTAATTAAAGCCACGTCAACATCCGCAGTCAAACCGCTGACAGTTAATTTAAAGTCGCTAGTTGCAGGCAAAGTAAAGCGGTAAAGGCCGTCTGGCCGGGCGTTGCTAACCGAGTCTGCGATCGTTTGAGTGCCGCCCAAAACGCCTAAATCGCGAGCTTCGCTGAGTTGGTTGCCCAATACGGTATTTGCAGAGATGAATGTATAGGCGAAGTCTTGTGGAGATGCGTTGGCTACCAAGCCTAAAATAGCATTGGATTGGCGAATTTTAATTAATGTATTGGAAATACCGGGGGCGATCGAGATTTCTTCGAGAATCAAGTCAGCTTCGGTAAGGTTGTCACTCAGTCCGATCGAATCCACAAAACTGTTAAAGTCGGTAATAATGTCTGCAGCAGCCGGATCGGTTACTGCTGAATCGCTGCGGAGGACAAAGGTATCTGGACCAAAGCCCCCTGTCAGCATATCTTTGCCCCCATCGCCCACTAAAACGTCGCTACCGCGGCCGCCGTTGAGGGCGTCCTCTCCCCTACCTCCCTGCAAAGTATCGCTGCCGACATCGCCAAACAGGATGTCGCTGCTGGCACCGCCGTTTAGGACATCGTTGCCGACTCCCCCCAACAGCGTATCGGAATTCCTGCCGCCGAGAATGCGATCGTTACCATTATCACCGCTAATTATCTCGGCATCCGACGAACCGACAATAAAATCGTTGCCGCCGAGGGCAAAAAGTCCGTTAGGATAAGGAGTCAAAAAGCCCGGAGTCAAGGCGAAACTGTTGGGGCTATCATCTAAAAGATAGGAAAGACCGTCAGGGCTCGGGCCGGCCATAGAAATGTACTCCTAGCGAGGTATATCGATCTAAATTTTAGATTTTAAATTTAAGTTTGTGGTTGAGAACGCCCTCGCATAGTCTGTAAAGCGGGCATTACGGACAGTCTGTAGAGGTCTGCATAGGTTAGGTTAAACTGAGATATTGCACCATTCTCAATTACTTGTTTAGGAACAGGCAAGATGCCTGTTCCACAAGAAAACTCATTCTTTGTGGAACGTTTAGGAACAGGCAAGATGCCTGTTCCACAAGAAAACTCATTCTTTGTGGCACGGGCATCTTGCCCGTTCTTGACGGGCATCTTGCCCGTTCTTGACAATGGTGCAACATCTCAGGTTAAACAGATTTATTCCGTCATATCATCCCGTGTAAATCAACCACAATTCCGCCTCAGCCAATCTAAAATATAAAATCTAAAATAGTATAACTTAATCCCAAATTCAAAATTGGGATCGCAAAATGGGAAAACAACACTTGCATCGAATTCAGAATTTTTTCAACCTCGCGAAATCGCGTCTCCAGCCTTATTTGCGCTATTTGATTTTGGGCGGGACGTTTTTATTTATTGCCAAAGCTTTTTTAACTCACTGGCGAGAAGTCGCGAATATCCAAATTCGAGCCGAAAGTTTTCCGTTGCTGGCGATCGCCCTTGGTGTCACTTTACTTTCTCTAATTTTTGTCGGCTGGGTGTGGATGTTGATTTTGCGGGAATTCCGCCAACCTGTCAATGCCGCGTGGGCGATTCAAGTTTTTCTCAAAACTAATATTGCCAAGTATTTGCCGGGGAATATTTGGCATTTTTGGGGTCGAATATTGGAAGCCAAAAAGGCAGGCATTTTCCCCAAAGCTGCTACTCTGGGCGTATTGCTGGAACCGCTGCTGATGGCTTCAGCCGGCCTGCTGATTGGGTTGATTTGTTTTGACAAAATCAATGGGTTTTTGCGGATTGTCGGTTTTGCTGCTATTTTAACGGCGATTCATCCCCGAATTTTAAATCCGATCGTTCTATTTGTAGAGCGGTTGAAGTTATCAAAGAACAATGGGAAAAATTCCCAGCCTGGGGAGGCTGCGGGCGATCGGCTAAATTTTCTTTCAGAGTCTAACTCCAATGTAGCTAAAAAAACATTGCCTGTCAAGTCCCGCCGCCAAATTAATTTGCCAATTAAACGCTATCCTTTAGTGCCGTTAATCGGACAAATGTGTTTTATCGGATTGCGGGGCTGCGGTTTTTTGCTAACGGTAATGGCTTTAACTCCGGTGAACTTTAGCAATATTCCCAACTTGTTGGGTGCTTTTTGTTTTGCGTTTGTTGTCGGTTTAGTTGTGCCTGGTGCACCGGGGGGAATGGGAGTATTTGAAGCAACGGCGATCGCCCTGCTGTCCGATCGCTTTTCTACGGGTATTATTCTGGGTGCGGTGGCTTTGTATCGGATTATCAGCATTTTGGCAGATGTTTCCGGTGCATTTTTAGCTAAGCTAGATGGGAAAGCCGAGCGACACAGTCAGTGAGTGCTAAAATATATGAGGCTAGCGGAGTGGCCCCGATTAGCAGGAGTCGAAAATATGTATTTGTATTAAATATTTTTGCTTGCGTAAGTACAATAGTCCGGACAGTTTTTATACAGCCCAATGGCTTATTCTCGCTTGACTTCGCAGCCCCTGTGGATAATTAAATCAATGTCAGCTCCACCCCTGACGCGGCATTTAATTCGACTTTATTTACGATCCTTGCCCTGTAAAGCTTGTAGTCTCGTTCCAAAAACTGTCCGGAGTATTGTAAGTATGCTGGGTATAATTTAACATCAACAAAATTTTGTCAAATAATCTGTTGCGGCGGCTAAGGAACCAAGCCACAAACAATATAGTCTTAATATAAATGTAAGACCTACAAACAAACCGACTTGCTCCCCTAAAATCCACAATTATTGTAGTGATTTATACCGTTAAAAAAAGTGTTTTTTTTGTTTGGGTGTGCTACTCTAGGATCTCTGAAAAATTGTTAATTTAAAGCTATAGTGTAGACAACCATGATACCAGTTTTATCAGCAGCGACGATCGAAGTTCCGCATCAAATCAACGCGGGCAATGGGAGTTTTGGGGAAAAGAGCGAGATCCCCCATAACCCCAGTACAATAGTATTTATCGATGCGGCAGTAGCAGACTATCAAACTCTCCTAGATCGAGTGAAATTGGGAGTAGAAGCAATAGTTATCGACTCCCACAGAGATGGAGTCGAACAAATTAGCGAAGTGTTAGCGAATCGCACTAATATTGACAGCATTCATCTAGTTTCCCACGGCGGACCGGGAAGCTTGCAACTCGGTAAAACCAGACTGTCTGTCGATAACCTAGAAGCTTATAGCCAGCAATTGCAGCAATGGCGGCGCGCTTTAACTCTTGATGCAGATATCCTGATTTACGGCTGCAACGTAGCAGCATCCCGCGCTTCTCAGAAAGTCCGCCAGGGAATAAATTCCCTGTCTCAAAGCGAAAGTCGGTTGAAATTGAGATGTGGCACCATTGTCAACAACAGGCAAGATGCCTGTTCTACAAAAGATACATTTTCTTGTGGAACAGGCATCTTGCCTGTTCATAAAAGGCTAATTGAGAAGGGTGCAACCTATGAGTTGAAACCGACTAAAAACAATTTCATTAAACAGTCCTCTAAAGAGGAATTTTGCTATGAGACGGGGGTTGAAACGAACGGCGGACTCGATGAACCAGCCGTAGATGGTGTCCATTTCCTCCACCGCATTGCATCCCTCACCGGTGCAAATATCGCCGCATCTAAGTATCTCACGGGGAGTGCAAAATTAGGTGGCAACTGGGAACTAGAAGAAAAAATCGGCAACATTAAATCGCCCCTAGCATTCGAGTCAAACGCGATGCAAAATTATGCGTCTGTTTTGACTACCTATATCGTTACTAATAATGACGATAGCGGTATAGGTTCTCTAAGAGATGCGATCGACCAAGCTAATTCCAATCCCGGATTAGACACAATTAACTTTGACATTTCCGGCCCTGGGCCTCATACCATTAACCTTGAGCAAGCCTTACCTGTCATCACCAGCCCAGTTCTTATCGATGGCCAATCTCAACCTGGATATAATAAACCTAACTTTATTAGCAAACCGATAATTGAACTCAATGGCAGTTCTGTACAACCAGCCTTAGGTGAGACTACTATTAATGGTTTAGATTTAGGCTATAGCCCTGGTGGCGCAGAAGATTCCAGTGGCAGTATAATTCAAGGATTGGTTATTAACGGATTTGGAAAGGGCGGAAATTTCGCTGGTAACGGCATTTTGGTACAGACTAACAACAATACCATCCAAGACAACTACCTTGGCACTGATATTAGCGGTACGGCTGCTGTAGGCAACACTCTATCTGGGATCAGAATCCAAAGTTACAATCAAAACAATTCTCCTAATCTCACCGTCATAGAAGATAATACCATCTCTGGCAACGGCGTTGCAGGCATATTTGTGGGGAAGGGAGCAACAAACACCAAAATTACTGGCAACTTGATCGGGACTGATATCACGCGTACAAGCTTTTTAGGGAACGAGGGCGATGGCATTCTGATCCTCGATGGAGATTCAAATAATAATGTCATTGGTGGAACTACACTCGGAGACATGAATATCATTGCTAACAATAAGGGCAGTGGCATTGAAATTAAGGCAAGTTCCGGCAGCTACACTATTCAAGGCAATAACATTTTTAATAACCAACGATTAGGTATTGACTTAATCGGCAATACTGGCATCACTCTCAACGATTTAGGCGACGCCGATACAGGCAGCAACAACCAGCAAAATTACCCGGTTCTGACCTCAGTTAGCGACAACACAGTCAGCGGAATTCTCAACAGCACTCCTAACGCCAGCTTCCGCGTCGAATTCTTTGCAAATACCAGTTATGACCAGGCAGGGGCAGGTCAAGGTGAAGCTTTGCTAGGTTTCCAAGACGTTACGACAGATAGTACTGGCAAGGCTAATATCAACTTCCCCTACACTCCAGTAGCAGGCAAACCGGTTCTCGCGGCTACTGCTACTAACAAAACTACAGGGGATACCTCGGAATTTTCCCGTCGCAATCAATCTCCTATTAATTCAATACCGGGAAGAATTACCACCACTACAACTAACCCTGATAGCATTACCATCAACAGCGGAGACTCCGTATATAACGTTTTAGCGACACCGTATCCGTCTGAGCTCGCTGTTTCAGGCGTGACGGGAAATGTAGACAGCGTTACCATCACTCTCAACAATGTTAACACTTTTAGCTCTGCCAATGGTGGAGCGCAGAACATCAACCTCTTGCTAGTTGGGCCCGAGGGACAAAATGTGGTGTTAATGTCTCAAGTTCCATCTGAACCACTCAACAACGTCACGCTGAAGTTGGATGATAATGCAGCCTCTTTTCTTTCTAGTTTTTCTGTTGTTCCAGTACCACCCACTATCGCTTCAGGAACTTACAAACCGACAAACTATTCACTGAACGGTTTTCGGGATGTTTATCCCTTTTTGTATAACGACAATACGCTAACACCGACAGGGGCGCCAGAAGGGTCTTACGGTTCGACTCTTTCTGTTTTTAATAAAACTAACCCCAACGGCACTTGGCAATTGTATGCAGTTGATGCCAACCAAGAGAATAGTAACGCTTCCAATGCTACTAATTCGGAAATTATTGCCAGTTGGAGTGTAGACATTGCGACTGATATTGGCAATGAAACGACGACTGAAAATACTTCTCGCACCTTCTCTGCTAGCAACGGCAATCGTATCTCTGTATCGGATTCAGATAGCGAGTCGGTGGAAGTCAATCTCAGCGTTTCCAACGGCACTCTTACACTCAATTCGCTGATAACAGGTTTAACGGGATCGGGGAATGGCACCAACAGCCTGAGTTATACGGGAAAACAGGTTGATATTAATGCTGCTTTAGAGGGTTTAATTTATAAGCCGAATCCGAACTTTGTTGGAAAGGATACGCTGACTTTGACAACAAACGATCGCGGATCTCCAGAATTAGGCGGTCCTCAAACCGATCGGGATTTTGTGGATATTACCGTCAAGCCAACTCCACCGACGCCGACTCCGACGCCAACTCCTGCGGAAACTCCGACGCCGACTCCACCAACGCCGACTCCGACGCCAACTCCACCGACGCCGACTCCGACGCCAACACCATCGGAAACTCCGACGCCGACTCCACCAACGCCGACTCCGACGCCAACACCATCGGAAACTCCGACGCCGACGCCACCGACGCCAACGCCAACACCATCGGAAACTCCGACGCCAACACCATCGGAAACGCCGACGCCGACGTTTGGGGAAACTCCGACTCCGACGCCAACACCATCGGAAACTCCGACGCCGACGTTTGGGGAAACTCCGACACCGACGCCAACACCATCGGAAACTCCGACGCCATCGGAAACTCCGACGCCTACGCCAACACCATCGGAAACTCCAACACCATCGGAAACTCCGACACCGACGCCAACACCATCGGAAACTCCGACGCCCACCCCAACTCCGACGCCTGGGGAAACTCCGACGCCCACCCCAACTCCGACGCCTGGGGAAACTCCGACACCAACATCGACTCCGACGCCGACTCCGACTCCAACTCCGACACCGACGCCTCCTTCAACTCCGACACCAACATCGACTCCGACGCTGACTCCGACTCCAACTCCGACGCCTGCTTCAACTCCGACACCAACACCTGCTTCAACTCCGACGCCAACTCCGGCTTCGACGCCAACACCATCAGTACCCGTTGTTACACCAGGAAGTGATACTAATTGCTTTTGCCATACTATTGAGTATCCAACTCTCGATCGCCCAAACCAAGCTGACAACATTATCAACGGCAATGGTAGCGGTGCAATTGGGTTTGGTACACCGGAAAATAATGCTTTTTACGGCAGTCGAAATCAGAATATTTTCGATGCGGATTTAGGCGATGATAACCTCTACGGCGGTGAAGGAAACGACATCCTTTACGGCAACCGAGGCAATGATTTTATTGACGGCAACAAGGGAGATGATATCCTTTTTGGCGGCAAGAACAATGACATCATCCTTGGCGCTGAAGGCGAAGATTTCATCTTCGGCAATCGCGGCAATGATTCTATAAATGGTAAAGAAGACGACGACTTAATTTTGGGCTGTGAAGAGGCTGATTTTATCGACGGTGGCAAAGGCAGCGATATCGCATTTGGAGGCAAGGGAAATGATATAATTTTCGGCAGCAAAGGCGAGGATTCTCTCTACGGCGATTATGGTAATGATAGCCTCTGCGGAGGTGCTGGCAATGATTATGTGAGTGGAGGTGCTGGCAATGATTTGCTAGGCGGGTGCCAGGGAAATGATACTTTGATGGGTGGCAAAGCTAATGATACTCTGATGGGCGGTTTGGGGGAAGATAGTTTAATTGGAGGTGCTGGGATCGATCGCTTTTTACTGTCTGCCAATTCTGGTATCGATATTATTGCCGATTTTGAAGCTGGAAAAGATTTGCTGATGCTAGCTAAGGGCTTGACATTCGAGCAATTAAGTGTTAATGAAACCAGCGGTGCAACTTTAATTCAGGTTGTGCAAACAGGACAAATTATAGCTGCTTTAAACGGAGTTTCTGCTAGCAGAATCAGCGCCACCGATTTCAGTTTAATTTAAACAGGCTCACCACGGATGCACGTGGGCAACAAACGGTGTCCCGGAACTTGACTTTTTGTGCCATCGAGCATCTCCAACCTGACGCACCCTACGGGAAGTTTCTCTCTTTCTCCTCTAACTCTGTGTCCTCTGCGGTTAAAAACTCTAATTCTTATATAAATTAAAGCATTTTTTCCAGAAATTGCTTGGCGCGATCGCACTTCGGGTTACTAAAAAACTCCTGCGGCGGCACATCTTCCGCCACCTTTCCGCCATCGAGAAACAATATTCGGTGGGCGACTTCCCGCGCAAAACCCATTTCGTGAGTTACAATTGCCATTGTAATTCCGGTTTTCGTCAAAGCTTTCATCACATCTAACACTTCTTTAACCATTTCTGGATCGAGTGCAGAAGTCGGTTCGTCCATCAACAAAATTTCCGGTTCCATAGCCAAACAGCGGGCGATCGCCACCCGCTGTTTTTGTCCCCCCGAAAGCTTAGAAGGATAAACCTCGGCCTTATCTGACAAACCCACTTTTTCCAGCAATTCTAACCCCTTCAGACGCGCCTCATCCTTAGCCACCTGCTTCACCTTTACAGGCGCATAGGTCACATTTTGCAGCACAGTCATGTGCGGAAACAAGTGGAAATGCTGAAAAACCATCCCCACTTTCTGGCGGATTTTCATAATATCTGCCTTCGGCAAAGTAATATCCACCCCGTCAATGTATATCTTTCCGGAAGTCGGAATTTCCAGTAAATTCAAACACCGCAAAAAAGTAGACTTGCCGCACCCCGAAGGGCCGATAATGGCAATCACTTCTCCTTTATGAATCTCAGTAGTTATCTCGCGCAAAACCTTAAGATTGCCAAAAGATTTATACAGGCGATCGACCTTAACTGCTAGTTTGGAGTCTGCGTTCGAGTACATTGGCCCCCCAAGTTAAACTAAGCACCATCAAATAATAAATTGCGCCGACAAATATCAAAGGTTCAAAGTAAATATACTTTTCTGCTCCCACAATTGTAGCGCGGCGCAGCAAGTCTTCTACACCAATTACTGAAACTAACGCTGAATCCTTCAGCAAAGCAATACTTTCATTCACCAATGCAGGCAAGATGTTTTTCAACGCTTGCGGCAAGATAATATCGCCCATCATCAGTTTGTAGGGAACGCCAAGGGATTCTGCGGCTTCTTTTTGACCTTTATCTACGGCTTGAATTCCGGCGCGGATTGTTTCGGAAATATAAGCCCCAGAATTCAGGAAAAAAGTAATCACGCCAGCTTGCAGCGCAGATATATTATAGCCCGTAAGCTGCGGCGTTGCAAAATAAACTAAAGTCAACTGCAAAATTAGCGGTGTTCCGCGAAAAATTGAGGTGTAAGCAGTGGCAAACCAGAACAGCGGTTTAATGCTAGAAATCTTAAACAGAGACAGGACGATTCCCCAGATAAATCCGAGAAATGCCGACAGCAAGGTAAAAGTTAGCGTTACCCAAAGCCCGGACAAAATATAAGGCAAACTCGGCACGATTTTGCCAAAATCTAACCCGAACTTGGGCGCTACAGGTGGCTGATTTGCTTGACCAGGTTCTTGCGGAATCGGTCGAGAAAACCACTTAGTAGCTAGTTCCTTAATTTGACCGCTGGCTTTCATTTGCTGGAGGACTCGGTTGAATTCTGGAACTAATCTCGAACCTTTGCTAAAAGCGATCGCCGAACCGCTTTCTTCAGTATTCGGAATTGTGTTAAATTCCAAGTCCGGGTTCGCTGCTGCATAACCCGTAGCGACAGTATCCTCGATCACTCCTGCGGCGATGCGGTTCGATTTAATTTCTTGAATGATGTCAGGAATCCTATTGAGAGCAGCCAGTTGCACACCGGGCATTTTTTTCACAGCTTCCTGCTGAATGCTTCCGAGTTGAACGCCTACTTTTTTCCCGGCTAAATCTTCAGCTTTGGTCAAATTGCTGCCTTTATTGGCGACAATTGTATTTTGAGCTTCGTAGTAAAGCTCAGAAAAATCAACATTTTTTTTCCTTTCTGCTGTGGGAGTCATTCCAGCCATGACAAAATCGGCTCTTCCCGCCTGCAAAGCGGGAATTAAGCCGTTAAAATCCATGCCAATTATTTTCAGCTCGTAGCCCAATTCTTTAGTAATATATTTGGCAATATCGATGTCAAAACCGATGATTTCGTTGCCGCTAACAGCCGTATCTTTAAATTCATAGGGCGGGTAGTCGGGGGAAGTCGCTAGTGTTAAAGTCTTGTTGGCTTGGGCGTAGCTGGCGATCGCAATTAAACAAAAGGCGATCGCGATCGCCGCCGCCAACATTGATTTTAATTTTAAACGTTTCATATCGAGCATTGTCCTAAAAAATCCCCTCGCCAACAAATTATGCGAGAATTTACAATTCTGTCACCACTCTAAAGATAGATAACAGTGGTAGGGTGCGTCAGGTTTGAGATTCTTAGTCGGCATAGAAAGTATGATTCTGACGCACCATTTTTTGCAAGGTGCGTCAGTTGTGAGATTAGACCTCTTGCAAAAATAATTAGGGCGGGCTCTTCGGCCCATCCCACAAGAAAAAATAACTCTTGTGGGATGGGCCGAAGAGCCCGTCCCATCAATTGAGGAAAAGGATTTTTGCAAGAGGTCTATTGTTGGTTTGTAGGGAAAATCATGCTAAGGAATGAGAATTAAATAACTTCCACAAGTTTGTGGGATGGGCGTCCCGCCCGTCCTTTTTGGACG
>NZ_JAUBTO010000021.1:0-37590 GCF_036702495.1 Microcoleus sp. C2D2
CAAATATGCCTTGGAACCCGCAGCAGAAGCTACGTTCAACGCTCATTCTTATGGGTTTAGACCTAGCAGAAGCTGCCCTGATATCCAGAGACAATTATTCAATAATCTCAACTCTAGCAGTAATGGGTTAGAAAAAAGAATTTTGGAATTGGATATTGAAAAATGTTTCGACAAGATTGACCACAAATTCTTAATGCAATCAGTCCAACTACCAAAGGCAGCAAAACAAGGGGTATTTAGGGCAATAAAAGCTGGAGTCAGAGGAGAATTTCCTTCATCAGAATCCGGTACGCCGCAAGGTGGAGTTTTCAGCCCATTACTAGCCAATATAGTTCTTCACGGATTAGAGAACGTTGGTCATGAGGTTAGATTAAAAATCAGAAATGGTGGCAGATACATAGACACTATTACTGGATTTCGTTATGCGGATGACGTTGTGTTTATTCTGAAACCAGAAGACGACCCTGAGCCCCTCCGAGGATACATTGATAAATTCTTGGAAACAAGAGGATTAAAAGTTAAAGAAGCCAAAACCAAAGTCGTACATAGTACAGATGGTTTCGACTTCCTTGGGTGGAACTTCTCAGTTAAGCCTGTCGGGTAAATTCATTTCAACACCAAGTCAAAAAGCTACAATTAGCATTAAGGCAAAAGTTAAAGAAGTGATAAAAGATAGTCGTTTCACTCTCGAGCATCGAATCAACAAGTGTGGTTCGGTGGTAAGAGGGTGGAGAAATTACCATAGATTCTGCGTATCGGCTCAATAAATAGGGGGAGCAGTTATTCTAGTTGCCAAGACAAGCCCAAGGGATGAAGAGAAGATTTTTCGCGAATAATAGTGGATAGAGAGGGAATGACTCGAAGTTGAGAAATTCGGTCACGGACATAATCGAAAAAACTGATTCCCAACTGACGAGTAGTAGCAACAAGAGACATAAAAGTATCCCAGGCTTGAGTACCCTCAATTGTCTGAGTTGCATAGCTAATATTACGTCGCTGCACCATAGTTCTGGCAGCTAACTCAGCCGGATTATTGTGCAGAGGTAATTCAGGATGCTCTAAAACCCTGAGCAACTCCGATACTTTTGTCGCAGTTAATTGTTTGCGTTCATCCAACAATTCATAAGCGCTTGGAGTTTCAAAAAGCAGCCGAAATTTAGACTTTAAAAGCAGTGCAGCTTCGGGACTGGGAGCATCTTTGTAAGCTAATAATTCCCGATAATAATCCCAAAAATCATCGATAAACTGCCCTAAAATTACTTGATGGCAAGCGAATACCGGGCTTAACTTCTTGTAATGCCTTCCCTCGTGTACCCAACATAACGCTCGCTCGGCAGTGATTAACTTGAATTGCGGAGCATCATCACAACAAAGAGTTTGTACGACTGGGCAATCTGTTTGCTGATGATAGAAAGCAATAGCTGCTGCTTCCCTAATCCGGGTAAGTTGTTGAGCACCCAGTTTGGGGAGATACTTATTGAGTAGGTGATTAAACTGTGACTCACTCAACATCGTTTCTTGAGGTAATAGCTTGAGAGCGTTCTGCCATTTAGTCGGGATTTTGAAGTCCCCAATTAGTGAGAATGTCAGTGGATTCAGAATAAATTTTAGTTCTCGTCCGGGCTGTAATCCTTTCATTACCGTCAGTCTATCTTTATTAGCTGTTGTGAAGTAGACTGTATATAAAGGGTTGCAGATGATATTGGTGGTATGGTTGACTCCACCTACACGCGCGCCTGTTTGGTCGAAGTGTTGCCTGCAGGCTACTTGCTAGTCCTGAATCATAAACTTCTTTTTTCTCGGTTTCAAAACCCGAGTGGTTTTTGATTAACAGCTTGGATAAATAACCTGCTGATATAGAAATACCTAAATCGGCAAAAAAATCTAGTAGTTTGCCTTGGGTCATATTGCCACCATAGTACAAACTGATGATTAAGGCTTTGATTCCTGGTCCAAATTCTCCTTCGTAGCCCATTGGTAATTCTGCTACATAAGTTTTTCCGACTGAGGGTGAATAATATTTCTGTTTGCGGAATAATATGTTGTCGGTTGCCAAGCTGATATCTTGGATGATTACTTGTTCGTATCCTTTAAATTCTGCATCTGCTGGCAGTTGGTCTGTGGGATATTCTAGTATTTCTTCTCGATCTATTTTAATCGTGGCGTTCTTACTGCGTTTGCTATGCTTTTTTGGCGTTTTTCGCTCTTTTTCTGATGAGTGCTGGCTTTTGAATCCTTTGGACTTGGCTTTGATGTCTGGTTTTCCTTGTTCTCCCTTCAATCGGTTATTTTCATCTTTTAATCGTTGATTCTCTGACTCTAAGTCTTTGACTTTTAATTCTAATTGCTCTATTAGGTTCAGTAATATCTCTACTGTGTGACGCATGGATTCGTCTGCAATACCTGGGGGGTCGATGGTTTGCAGTATCTTGAAGGATGACTTGTCTTGTGAAATAATCTTTTGCGTCATGTGTCCTATTTTATGACACTTTGTGTACTCTGCTTACTTTTTTTTCTCTGCTACCCCTACTTATTGAGCCGATACGATTCTGCGATATGAGTCAACACGACCTGTGGTCACTGCACTATTGGTTATGGAAATTCATTCGGAAACAAGGAAGATACAACCGTTATCAAACCAATAAGGTTATAAAAAGAGCAATTCCTGCGGTTAGTTGGTCAGCCTGCAAGTTTGTCATTGTCAAGGGAGATAAATCACCCTATGATGGCGATTTTGTTTATTGGTCAAAACGAGAGAATGCTAACTACGATGGAATAACGGCACGACTTCTCAAGAAACAGAATCACAAATGTACAGAATGTAATCTATCGTTCATGTCAGGTGATATTGCAGAACTACACCATATCGACGGCAACCATAACAATTGGAAACCTATAAATTTGGAAGTTCTACATCGTGAATGTCACCAGCATCAGACCGTTCATGGTCAGGTGAGAGTCCGAACAGCGGGTTAAACCCGACTTATTAGGTGTCAAACTAGGAGCCGGATGCAGTGAAAGCTGCACGTCCGCGTTCTGAACCAGAGGTGTCCTGTGGTAACACAGGCATCGACTCTAATTGAAGGAGAGGTTAGGGGGGTAACTCCCTAATCGACTCTAACTTTTATCCTCTTTTTTCCTCCTTTTTTAGCCCTCTAAAATCCGCATCCAGGTCAAATACGGTTTTTACAAAGTAAAATAGCTCTGAATCAAAGGGTGGGTGGGTGGCAATAAGCTTCCCCACTCCTAGAATCGATGAGGAGTGGGGAAGCCGTCCTTAACAGGCTATTTTTGACATTCTTAGTTGCTCAAGCGACTTAATCCAAATCATCGATGTCGTCGTCAGCAACATCCACTTCTTCGTACACACTTGGGGAGCTGGAAGCAACTCCGCTGCTCTGACGGGCGAGCCGTTGATTGCGAATGCCCCGATGCTTGGCGCGGCGATCGCGGATTGCATCCATATCGGTCAATCCGTATAGGATGCGACCAGCACGCATCAATTCTTTTAAAGGCGTCTCGCTGTAGTCGGCACGAAATTGGGCATTGTGTGTCTCCCACTCAAATTCGCCGCCGTTAAAGCGAGCAACACTTGCAAGTTCCCGACCAGATTCTTCTCTCAAAACTTCTAGTACCATTAGGCGAAGTTTATCGTTGTAACTAATGCACTTGTCGAGCGCTTTTATCTGGGTCTTTTGAGCTTTAGCAGTATTGGCTGCATTAGTCTTTTGAAGTTTTTCAGTGACTCTCATTTCTCAATTTTCCTGAATTCAAGTTTGTTCATCCACACAGCAGCAATCGCTGCCTCTTTGAGTTTAATTACTTACAAAGTTTTAAATTTTCTCAATAACAGTGGTAGCTGTATTGAAAATTCCTTATATTTAGAAGATTTTCAGATTTCAAAAATCTGAGAATTATAATTAATTCTATTTAAAAAATGTTAATATGAAAAAAAACTCTGTTCTGCCTTTTTTAGGCAAAGCAGAGTTTTACATATTCGACAATAGCGATGGTGAAGGAAAGCTATAAAATTGAGTGACGGCGAAAGACTATTCTAAATCTTCATCTTCGTCCTCATCTTCGTCCTCATCATCTTCTTCCTCGGTATCGAAGTCTTCTTCGCTGTCCTCATCCAAGTCTTCTTCGGGTTCATCTGTTTCCTCATCTTCATCAGCATCAAGTTCATCTTCTAAGTCATCCACATTATCATCATCATCTTCATCATCGGATTCATTCTGCTTGTTATAGCTGTTGCGTTTAGCAAGCGATTCTTGATTGAATTTGACAAGACCTTTAATTGCTTCTTGCGGGTCAAGCTCGAAAACGTCGTATAGTTTTGCCATCACAAGCGCAATGACTTCCATATCGTGGCGCAGTGCATCGGGTTGACCAAATAGAGCTTGAAACACTTCGTTATTCCAACGCTGCCAGTTCATCGTTTTGCCGCGTTTTTTTAACTGTGCAGCAATATCCAAACCTAGTTTTTCCTTGGTAGCGTGACCCACCTTAGTTTGGAGGCGTTTTTCGCGCAGTTGAATTTTGACTCCAAACTTTTTCAGGATGGTAGTTCGCACGCGGTCTAGAAGTGCGTCTGCTTGCTCTTCTACAGTGAGTGTCGAACGGCGACTGACCTGTGATTGGGTAGCTGTTGCTGGACTCTTTGACTTAGCAGCACCATTGCTTTTGCCATTCAAAGTCACCGCTCCATTGGATGGGCGAGAGTTATGGTTTTTAGCTGTTGTTGTAGCCATGAAATTTGATTTAATTAAACTACTTCACGGCTAACAGCGCCGTTAGGCGCTCTCAAATTTCATCAAATTTATAATTAGTTTTTTTTTATAGCTATTAACAATTATTTATAAATTTGTTAGTTTGAAATAAATTTATGTAATAATTCGGTGTTTTTTTTTTTAGAGCAGCCGAAATACATAATTATGTATATTGAGGAAATTCGGTAAATAATTCCTAAGAATTAAGAGGAGGTTTGGCTGCTGTAGAACTATTGGCTGATGGCAACGCTCGACCGTAGCATATCAATGAGAAGAGTACCTTTGAATATTTCTTACCGTTGAATTTATGCGTAGCATCAATGACTGGCTCGCTTTGGCCCAAAGAGGCATTAAGATTGTCGGGCTGGAGTATTACACGCCTGACCGAATCAGAGTGTTAGCACAGTTCCACAATTGGGGGCAGGAACTGCATTTGCCTGTTTTCTTTTGGAACTCTGGGTACAGTTGCTTGCAGGAAATTGTGAGTCGGGACGGTCAGTGTATCTTGCAAAATACTGACTTGCACCCAGATTCTGACGTGCTTGAGTTTCTATTAGAGAGTAAGAGAGAGGGAATTTACATTCTTGAGGGACTGCTAGATTTTGACGAATCCGGTCAGGTGAGTTCGCGTCTGGGGTTTCAACTGGCAAATGCTTACTATCACTCATCTTGGTCTGCGGTTCCTCAGTTTTGCGTGATGCTGGAAAACTACATACAATTGCCGGTGAACTTGCAGCCGTTGATTCCCGTACTGACGACTCCATTACCGTCCCGAGTTGCAGCGCAAAAGGTGGTGGAGTTGTTTTGCGATCGCAATCCTTGGCTTGGCGACAAAGGTGACGAGGTGTTGCAAGCTGCTTTGGTTCGAGCTTGCCAGGGGTTGCCCCAAGGTGAGATCGAGTTGATTTTGGAGCGATCGCTAGCTTTTGCTTCGACTGTGGAGGAAATAGCGCGGTTGGTGCTCGACCACAAGGTTAACAAGCTGCGGGGGCGAGGCTTAGAGTTTATTGCCGAGGCAGATGTGCCGGATGCAGGTGGTTTAGACTTGCTAGACGAGTCGCTGTCAAAGGTGGCTTCTCTGTTGAGTCCAGAAGCAGAGAAATACGGACTCAAATTTCCCAAGGGAATGATTCTCTGGGGGCCGCCGGGTACCGGCAAAAGTCTGAGTGCTAAACTTGCGGCTAAGAAGATGGGAGTACCGCTGTTGGCGGCTGATTGGGGTTCGATTGTCGGTTCTTCCAGACCAGATTTAGCTTTGCGCGAATTGCTGGAACTGACTCAGGCTTTAAGTCCTACAATTCTCTATTGGGATGATTTTGATAAAGGTTTTGCAGGGTGGGATTCCAATGCAGATGGCGGTGTTTCTAGGCGCTTATCGGGGAAGCTTTTAACGTGGATGCAAGAGCATCAATACCCAATTTATATCGTGGCGACAGTTAACCGTTTGGGGATGTTACCGCCGGAATTAATTCGTCGCTTTGATGATATTTTCTTTGTGGATTTGCCTCACGAAGGGGCGATGTATGAAATTTTTAATCTTCATCTCAAAAAATATTTTCCTGAGTTTCGTAATGCTTCTGAGTCGCCTTGGACAGATGATGAGTGGCGGATTCTGTTGAGAGATTACAGGCTTTGTACGCCAGCAGAAATAGGCAATGCCGTGAGAAAATGTGCTGAGGAGATATATTATCGCGATCGGGTACAAGGGAAACAGCCGGATGAATTGAAGGTGACATTGAATGACCTCCGGCAACAGCGTTACCAGTTTACGCCGTCGATGCTGCGCGATGAAGAGCAAATTTTAGCAATTCGCAATCAAGCGACTTATGCTCGATCGGCTAGTGGGCAGGATCGATCGCGATTTTCTATTCCGTTACAGGAATTGTTTGGGTAGCCAACTTCTGAGGGCTACTCTGGAGAAGGCTGGCTGCTTCTGATATCCACATAGAGGGAGAGCATTTACCCATCTAAGTAAAGCATATTCTAGGTATATAGAGTACACTAAAGCCAGTATATGAACAGGGAAATGAAACCTTACTGTACTTCATAAACCTGGAATTCGCTGTATTATATTTAACTATGTCTGCTTTCACTCCACAGCCTAACAGAGACGCATCGGACACCATTCGAGGATATGTCTATCAGGTTGATCTGACCATTGAGCGTTGGCTTTCTTTGCAACCCGGAGAATTCCTAGAACTAGAGTGTGGGGAGGATATAGATTTAATTTCCCGTTCACTTTCTGGAGAAGAGGAAAGACGACTCGAACAGGTCAAAAACTACAACTCTTCTGTTACGCTTTGGAGAGCTGTCACAGCCATTGCTAATTTTGTTGAGCATCGTAAGAATAATTTTCAGCAGAAATTAAAATTTCTTTACACAACTACTGCCTTAGTTACTAAAGAGAAACTTTCTCCAGAAATGCTTAAGAAAAAAAAATGGATTTTTGTATGGGAACAGATCCGCCAAGGGACTCTAACAGAAATCTCTCAAAATGAAGCTTTAGAGGGAATCCGTATAATTCTAAGTAAAGACTCTAAACCAAAAAAGTTTCCTGATACAACTTGGACAGTATTTCGGAATTTTATCACAGCCGCTAGCAAGGAGGAACTACTCGATCTAATTTGTAGCTTTGAGTGGAGTACGAATACACCCGAGCCTCAATCATTAAGAACTGGGATTCTACAAACCCTCCTTCGACAAGAGTATGCTACAAATGAAATTCAAGCAAACGAGCAGTATCAAAGGCTTTTCCTCAAAGTTTTTCAACTACTTTCTCAGCCTGATATCAAACAACTCACAGTAAAAGAGCGAACGCATCAGCTTTCACTTCCTACGCTAAGTGAGAAAGACCGTAACCTGTTGCAAAATCTTATAGTGAGCCTTTTGAACCTTGAATCGCGTGTGGGGACTCTGGAGCAAAATTTTATACAGTTGCCCGATGCGATCGCTTCACAAGTTAATGACCGATTTTGTCGTTCGGACTTTGAGAAGTTACGACAAGAATCAGATTTTGTGCTAAAAGACATCCGTGTCGATATTGGCGGTTTAAGACTTAGCCGAACCGAGCTAATTGCCAACGCTCTAGAAAAGCTTACAGAAGCATCGCTAATCGAGATAGTTGGTTCATCTGGGGTTGGTAAATCAGCCGTTTTAAAGACCCTTGTTGAGCATCAACAAGGCGAAGGTCAAGTTCTAGTTATTTCAGGAGATCGTATCACTGGGACAGGTTGGAGTAGTTATGCCAGCACTCTGCAACTCACACAACCACTGAATAAACTCCTCGTAGCATTAAGTGGAAGTTCTCGACCAACTATTTTCATTGATGGAATCGATCGGATTGTTGACATAGGTCAACGTGCTGTTGTGAATGATTTATTTCGCACATTAGAGGAAGTTCCGCTTAGTGAAGATGGTTCTCGACATTGGACAGTTGTGTTCTCAGCACGGGAAGAAAATCTTCAAGATGTCTACAGATGGTTGAACTGGCAAGCACTAGGAAAACCAACAAGGTTGCAAGTACCGGAATTAACCAAAGAAGAACTTCAAAGTGTTGTCGAACATAGCCCTAGACTTAGACCACTATTATCTCTGAATCAACTTTCACCGATTCTCAAGAATCCGTTGATGTTGAGATTGCTGGAAGACCCACGTATGCTTCCAAATTCAGAAGACTTACCACCTGTTGCTACAGAGATTGAGATCGGTAAAGTGTGGTGGGACAGACTGGTTGGTAATGAAAATTCCGTCTCCGGTCGTGAGAGAAAAAGTTCTCTTTTGAGATTGGGGAGACAGGTTGTTAAATCTCCTGGCAAGCACTTTACTGTTGAAGAAACTGTTACTCCAGAGTCAATTATTTCTCTCGCGGCAGATCGCATTATTGTACAAGACCCCGATCGGGAAGTGTATCGCTTTGGTCATGATTTGCTGGAAGACTGGGTGATGTATCGCTTGTTGGCTCAGCGTCGTGACGACTTATCTGCTTATCTTCAAGAACTAGATGAACCGTTCGGTTTATATAGATCTGTTCAATTACTAGGGTTAGCTTTGCTAGAAAACTCTAACACGGCAGATTCTTGGATACAATTAATAGAGCAAGTTGAGCAAGCTTCGGAACTTTCTCCTAGATGGCGGCAAGCATTACTGACTGCACTTCTAGTATCTCCACGTTCCAGCGAATTGCTTGATAAAGCTAAACCGCTACTCATAGCTGAGAATGCACGGCGACTTATCGAGTTAATGGTTGCAATCCGAACTTTGGAAGTGATGCCGAACTTTTCACTAATGTCTTTCTTTACAGAAGAAGAGTTACGGTCAAGCGATCGCGTGATGCCAGTTTTAATGAGCGATCCAATCCCAAGATGGTCAGTGTGGCAACCTTTCATGGGTTGGTTGCTAAAACGGATCAATGATTTACCTGCTATTGTTCGTCCAGAAGCTGTCAAGCTAATGGAGATTTGGCAAGTCAAATCTCCAACAGGCTCAATTTATCGAAAGGAAATTGGTGAAATAGCGATCGCATTACTTAAGGAAGAAGAAGCAAGGAGAGGTTGCTAATGTCGAGATATGATGATGAATACGAAAACCGCTTACACAGAATTGTGCTGCACTCAGCAGATGTTTTGCCAGAGAAAGTTGGCTCTTATCTCGGCGAACTCGCTAACTCTGGGAATTATGACGCCAAAAAGGATGTAATTTCTAAAAATCAAGACTTTACGCCTCTTGTCGATTCAATCTCAAGAGAATTTGTTGATTTTGTAATCAGCGTACTTATCCAAAAGCCAATCAATCGAGAAAATGATCCTAGTATTCCTAGAAGAATAACTAGCTCGTCAGAAGATAGAAATTTTGGTATAAACGATATCTTGAATTTTTTCCCACCTGCACCTGTTCAAGGACCGTTTTTATATCTCTTGTTTAAGAATGAGGATGAAGGACTGCGTTTAGTCCACAATCTCGCCAATACTGCATCTGAAAAATGGCGTGAGTATGAACAGCGAGAAGAATTTGACAGACCTAAATTAACTCCTCTACCAGTCACTATTAATTTACCATCCGGTTCTCGTGATTTTTGGGGTGATACTCAAGTTTATTGCTGGTTTAGAGGAAGAACTACTGGTTCATATGCTGTGATTTCTGCCTTGATGGCACTAGAAGAGTGGATTGAGAGACAGATTGAAGCAGGTAGAAATGTTGAAGCTCTTTTTGAAAAAGTATTGAGTGGGAGCAATTCAGTCGCCGTACTAGGTATTTGCTTAAATATAGCACTTGCTTATCCTGAAAAGTGTTTAAAAGCAGCACTACCAATTGCAATCTGTCCTGATATTTGGGAAATGGACAGAGAGCGTCTCTTTCATGATAAAACCAATTCATTAACATTTCTTAAGCTTTGGGAATTTGATCTGCATAATGACTGGCTTTACGAAGTCCTTGAAAGGCGAAATAAAAGACCGCAGCGTTCACGAGAAATTAGAACAAATTTAGCAATTTATTACGTTTTGTCTAGTGATGACTCTTTAAGAGTTCCATTCGAGCAGGCAGTTGAGAAATTTACAAAAAACCCTCCTTTTCGTTATGAAGAAGAAAAATCAGATCCAAACTTTGTAGCTGCTCTCCAAGAAAAAATGGAAAACTATCAAGTATTTGGAAGAAGAGAAAATTATCAACCACGGCAAGTGGGTGAACCATTACAAAGATGGGTAGAATTTCCCGAAGAACTTAGAGAACGGAATGAAGAGCTTCTCGCACCTAACGTTGAATGGAAACGTTGGCTTAGTTTATATCTATGGGCAGAAGAAACCATTCAAAATCGTGTACCGCAAGAGCGGATGACTTTAGAAGAGGCTGTGGCAGCAGCCAAAGAATTAGAGGCATCCGAAGACTTTTCTGAAAGGGATAACGAAGATATTCGTGATGTTACTCGTCTTCAAGGAATAGCTGGTGTTGCAGCAGCAATTCTCATTGCAGATTTTGAGTGGGCAAGAATACAGAATCATTTGGAATGGTGTCGCGCTATTCTACTTGCGGCTGCTTGTATGGCTGAAACATCCATGTATGCTATGTCATCGTCTAGCGTGAAAGTTTATGCTGGGCGAGGTTTAGCCTTACTAGCTACCCATGGTGTAGCAGATATTGAAGTACGGCGGCAGATTCTCCAGTTAATCAGTGAGTCACTGAGACGTTTTTCCCGTGCTGGAGAAGTGGTGAAAGCAGTATTTGTTGGTCTGCAAAATGGATGGAATGTCGCTCCAGTATTATGCTGGAATGTTTTGAGCCTTTGTCTCTCCCTATCTGTAATTCCTGGGAAACTTTACTGTGGAACTCGTGTTGGGCGATTTGGAACCAGTTTTGAGAAGCTAGAAACTTGGGAAGACAATGTTATTCAGAATCACTTTGACTATTTAGCAAAAGACGAAATTCCCGAGCTTCCTAGAATCCCCAAAGCAAGAAACATTGTTTTTCTTCACGAGCCGGTTGAGTATGGACTTTTGGCTTTACCACTCACAGAATTGTGTCAAAACCCCGACACAAAAGACAAATTGCTCCAGCTTTGTGACAATTTAATAGCTCGAACAATTGAAGATAATTTACCAGTGAAGAGGAAACCATATTCACAGTTTCCTAAACCCTATAGGTGGAATTCGTTCATCTTTGACTGGATGGCTTACTTGGCTAAAATGTTGAGTTTTGAGGAGACTCGTCAGCACATTTTGACACCGTTACGAGACAATTGGTCTCAGGTTCCAAAACTGACAGCCCATCTTCTGAATGGATATATCAGTCATCAAATTGCTTACGTCGAAGGACCAACTACACAAGCTTTAGAAATTTGGAAAGAAATTTGCAAGTGGGTACTGGATAGTTCAGAAATTGCCACAAAAGTCAGTTATGACTACCTCGATATTGACACTGGAGAAGTTTTACAACTAATCGTCTTTACCCAGCATGGTAGTTCTCGCATTAAGGATGATTGGCAGCACGCCCACCTTTTTATTGAGATTTTTGACAAGTGGGTTAGCGTAGCTGGGCATAATTCTTACGCCTATAGCCATTTTCTCACCATGCTCAATGGTATTGGCTGGCAGTTTGCACCAGAACCAACACTCGAATGGTTGAATCGATGTGCAAGTAATGCTGTCCATGACCTTTGGAATGAACAGCGTGGGAATGGAAAACAGACAGCCGAATTATTAAACCGTATTTGGAACAGCTTTGAGCAGCAGATTCGTAGTGATAAGGCAATCCTACAACGATATTCTAATCTGGTGTATCGATTGGTGGAAGCTGGTATTCCCCTTGCGAGTGTGCTTCAACACAAGCTAGAGGGGCGGGAACACGTGTCTTGAACCTCCAATATGTGTGAAAAGCTAAGCCATAATTTGCCCCCTAATGATCGCTACATTAGGTAATTTCTAAATTTTCTTCGGATTCAAGCCCAAGAAGAAGCAATTTTTACTTCAAGTTCAACCGGAACTTGCTGCAAATATAGCTCTCCAGCTTCCACCATCACTTTTTTTAGAATGCAAGTGGTTCTTTTTAAAGTTGTTTGCGGACACTCTAACAGAATCTCATCATGCACTACACCAATCAACTTCGCTCCAGTCTTGGGTAGGAGTTTGAACAAACGAGCGATCGCCACTTTCAACATATCAGCCGAAGTTCCTTGAACAGGGTGATTTAGCAACTCAGAAAGCCTGGGTTTCTTTGCCCATCGTCTTCTGCGTCCACCAATAGTACGGATTTGCTTGATATCTTTGACGTACACAGTTCTCCTGATGCTGTCATGCCATCTTCGGACTCCAGAATAAGCTTGGAAAAATCGTTTTCTGAACTCTTTAGCTTCCTCCAAAGTTAAAATAACATCGTACTTTTCCTCAGCATAAGCTTGAAGTTTGGCAGCACCCATGCCATAAATTAATCCGAAATTAACTGATTTAGCTATGCGCCTATCCTCTGCCGTTACCTCCTCTAACGGCTTTCCCGTAATCAAAGAAGCCGTTAAAGTATGCAAATCTTCACCTTTAGCGTAGGCATCTAACATTCGGCGATCGCCAGATATTTCAGCGACAATCCTTAGCTCGATTTGGCTGTAATCTGCTTTAATAATTTGATATCCGGGAGCGGCAATGAAGCACGCACGCATCCCCTTTGCCGTACAATTCCTGGGAACGTTTTGCAGGTTGGGCTTATTGCAACTAAAGCGTCCAGAACGGGCACCGCATTGCCGATAGCTGGGGTGAATTCTCCCCGTTATCGGGTGAATGTGTTTGGGCAATGCCTCAGCAAAGTTGGAACACAAAGATGCTAATTTCCGATAATTCAGTAGCAACTGGATAATCGGGTATTGACGAGCTAGAGGAATAAGTTCGCTCTTACTTGTTGACTTAATTGGAATGTTGAGAGCCTGAAGAGCACTTAAAACTTGTACAGACGAACGGGGGTTTATGGTTTCCACCATCTCTGGAAATAGCGAAAGTTGTGCGCTAGGGGCTGGTTTAAGACCGGCTTTCACTAATTCCACCAGCGTAGTCTGCTTTTGAGCTTCCAGTTCCTCGCCCACCAAATGCCAGTGTTTTGCATCCAGTAACATTCCATTTAGTTCCATTTGGGCTACAGCAGGCATCGCTTCAAATTCAATTTGGGCGGTTTCTAGTAACCCAGCATTCTGAAGTTTTGAGATGAGTCGCGCTCTAAGTTTCAGCAGGACAGCAGCATCTAAAGCGGCGTATTCTAACTGAGAAGCTGATAACTTACCTCCGAAATTGCTCGACTGTAGGCTTTTGTCAAGTTTGATTCCTAAAAATTCAAGAGCGAGGGATTGTAGATCGTGGTCTTTCTTGAGTCCAGATCGCAACACCTGACTCGCTAGCATGACATCAAAAAATGGGCCAGACGGTCTAAGTCCAGCTATTTCTAGTACCTGCCAGTCGAACTTACCATTTTGAAATATTTTGAGCGCACGGCTGTTTAGAAGTGCTTTTAAAGGCGATAATTCGCGATCGCTAAAAGCAGCTAGATCGACAATTATCACTGGGCGGTGGGGGACAGCTATTTGGATGAGTCGGATGCGTTCCGTAAGTGGATCTAGCCCGGTGGTTTCCGTGTCTATGGCTATAACACGAGCTTTTATTAAAGGCGAGAGAACATCATTTAGTCTGGAAAAGTTTGTAATCAGCTCGTATTCCACAATAGAATTTGGGGCGAAGTGTGGGGAATTATTCATGGGAGTAGAGGGGGTTTAAGGTAATAGTTTGAGTCGTAAAATTGATAGAAATAGCAGAGATATTGGGGCAGATGTTCGGTAGTGAAGTCTAAGTTACATTCTTAATATTTAGTGTGAAAAATACTAATAGTAATTTGTTGAAAGGTAAGTTGTGCTGTCCCCACTAATAAAACGGTAGAGTGGGGAAGCAATCGTCTACTTTTTGTCTATTACGACTAGGTAGCTCTCAACAGTAACCGGGCGATCGCTCCCCCAAAAGATTTCTAAGGGAAGTTCGATTAACTTGGCTGACGTGCGCTTAAGAAAGGCTCGAAATGCTTGCGATCGCGGATCGCCTCGGACATTCATGGAATTGCTAACAACACTTACCAGGCGTCCAGAATTGCCTAGAAAAAGGTTATAGGCACGTTGTATGATATCTAAATCAACTCCTTTGATGTGGGGCGTAGAAAATGGGGGATTTGCCAAAATTCTGCTATATCGCCTCTGCGGTTCAGTTGTTAAAAAGTCACTTCCTACTATATTGAACCCTTTTTGAAACAGAAGTTGTTGTAGCAGCGGGTTTATTTCAATTACATCAACGATCGCACCCGCTCTAACCATAGCCTGCGCCAATAAGCCGTCTCCTGCTGTTGGTTCTAAGGCGTAGATTCCTGAAACTAATTGAGCTTCTTCAATCATAAGCTCAATTAGCTCTGGAGGAGACGGAAACCAGGAATAAGGTGGAGCTTCTAGGATTCGCTCATATAGCATTTCTGCAAGCGATGAAGTATCTTTCATTTTAATTTTGCTGCTATTCGGGCTATAATTGGCGAAGATTGCCTTTTTTTCCGTGTTAAAATAAAGTCAATTGCCCTTCAACTTTTGACTGATCTTTTGGTGACTTAGCTGTTACCATTTCTGTCGGTAAATCTGCATCAGCGCTTTTATCTTGGGACAATTTACGTTTGCCCCAGCCTTGGGACGCTGCATGGCGGACAACGCTTTTCCTAATTGCTCCAGCTAGATAGTGATAATCATTTTTGATGCTGTCAAAGTTCACGGCTGAAAATTTAGCTAATTCGGACAAGTTGTAACCATTTGGTAGCCGATTATGTCTTGTCAAGGTGTCTTGTGCTGCCCACATATAGACGTTGTAATAACTGTGGTGCAGAGGAGCTTCAAATGTGGCTCCCATCATATAAGCCACGACTTCTGTGGAAGTGCAGTAATTCCCTACAATTCTGTTGCTGTACTCCTCTAGAATCAAATCGAGCCTATCGGATAAGCAAGCCGTTTTCAACCAGTCAGGTATGCTTTCTGACCAGGGAGTTTTGTGTAAAACTAATGGGCCTGCATAGTAACGTAAAAGGGGAAGGGGAATTCCGGTCAATTCCAGTAGCACGGCTATTAAGTCGCGGTGCATACCTATCTGGGCTAATAGCTTCAGCTTTTCCAAAATTCCGGACTGAGGTTTTACAGGGTGAGTGGTAATTTGTTCAAGTAATTCGGGCGTTAACAGATTTAGCTGAGTCATATCTTTTTGAAGGATAATTGTGTGACGAATGAAGATCAGAAAAATCGCGTAGCGAATTCAGTTACAGGGATTTGCGCCGTCTGTTGGGCAAACAATTCGGCAGAGATACGCGCCTCTATATTTCTGAGTAATTTTTACCCACCTTGCTGGATGGAAGGCGGGCGAAATTAAGAGCAATGGCAGCACTATATTTTGTTTCGTGCAATAGCAGTAGGTCTTGGTTGTTTGCAGATAGGCTACGTCGATCGCCGCCGTAGCCTATCCGCCGATAGGCGGTAGTTTAATTACGACTATCGGATGAAACCCCTACTCGTTATCCCTAGCTACGCTTAATTGTTGATTCTTACGACTTTGTAGCTACATAATTTATGAACGATCCAAACAATATCTGTGGCAATGAACCAGGTTACAGCGCTGATGGTTATGCTATTAGTGGCCGTGAAAGTAACCCGTGCGAATCCTCCCTTAACGGATATCGAAGCAACGGTTATAGCAGTCAGCAAACAGAGGGATACGGGGTTCCAGACTACTTTGCTGATGGCTATAGAGAAAACGTTTTTGAAGGCGATTTGAATTTAGCAGATACTCCGTGGACGGAGACGGCTGCTAACCCTAACCCTTATTTTGAGGGAGGGGCAAATGACGCTAATTCCTATCAAAATCAAACAGCTACTTCTCATTTCTACGGCGGTGACTTAGAGCTGTAGTGCTCCAGATGGCAGGCTACAAATCGCCATGAAACTTCTCATTTCGGCGACGATGACTTAGAGCTGCAGTGCTTTACGCCGAGGCTGCTCCATGTAAAGCCTCGGTTGACTGCTTTATTTATTTTAAGAAGCGCAATTGCAGCCTCATCAAGTTCGGTGGGTTCTGTTCTCCCACTTAATTGCTTAATTTTTGTACAGTATCCTCAACCAATAACCAAAGTTTTTTGCACCAACATGAGAAGAATATTATCAACAAAATTCTGGCACTTATCAGTATGGTTATTCTCTTTAGCCTTAATAGTTTCCATTTTGTTTGATCAACCAATATTTGCTATGGCACGAATTCCTGCTGATACAACTGAAATGCCCACCAAAATTTTAGGAATACCAGGGATGGACAGGCAAGGAAATCCTACTTCAGTTAACGCCCTCTTGCCAGATTGGACACAAATTTCTTTTTCTCAAATGCCACCCATCAGTCAATCTGGAAGCCTTTCAGCGGGAGAGTACAAGCAGGCAGTTGGCTATGATTTGAGCCGAAGTTGGACAGCAGGGCAAACTCCTGACCAGTACATCATGTTGGGCGATATCAGCCAAGCTTTGCAACCAGAATTGTTATCCTTTGGTTTTGTCACACAGCAAGCTGGTCTGAATTTAGATAGCGTAGCTTTAAGTGCATTTACTTTAGTTGCCAAGCAGTCGTTAAATCAGTTAGTTCAGGCTATCCCTATTCTCGGTCAATTTAAAGTCGCAGAGATTGCGCCGGTGGCGGGACTGCTAGCAACAAAAGCGGCTGGCATTGATGTAGCCGATCGCACTCTAGATCGGGTTCTCAGTTCCCATCCACAATTAGGTCAGTTGAAACTGGGAGAAATTGACCTGTCTCAGTATTCAATGTCTTCGATTCCGAACTTAAGCAGCGCTCAACTTGGTGCGTTTTCAGATTGGCAAACAACCTTAATTAAAGACGTACCTGGGCTGAATGCTTTACCTCTGTCTAGCTTTCCCAATCCAATAGCAGAATTCGGCAATTTAGTAATGAGAATTGATGCGGTTTATGGTCCCGCCGAGCGACGGCGAACTAAGACGATATCAGGCTCCGACGTTCAGGGATTCTCAGTTAACTGCCAAGAAAATGATTGCGCTTACATCGAACTAGACGATTTGGAGAATTCGGGTCGGAACGCTCGCGGTTCGCTCGAAGGCAAGCAATGGATTAGCGGTAAGTACCAGGAGGTCGAGGGCGGATCGGGCTGTCTTAAAGGTGTCAACGGCGGCAAGGAACCGACGGGAAGATTGCCTTTTGGCAGCGCTTTTAAGGTAGTGGTCATGGAACCGGACGAGCAAACCGATACCGTTGATACAGCTCTATTCTTCCGATTTTGTTCGCCTTGCGGCTGCTCTCCTTATTTCATTGGCCCAGTACCTTTCTTCACCTATCGGGTTAATTCTCCCATTTTCGTTGGGGCGCTGGAATCTTCCTCTGGCGGCTCTTCCTCTGTACCAACTGGGGCAGTTCGCGGCGGAGTATCTTCTCCTGTTACAAAAGGCGTAGCTACAGCAGCTAATATTAATGTTCCTTGTCCTCCGGGTAGCACTGCACCAGCGCCAGTGTCAGTTGGCAATGTTCAAGGAGTCAATGTTCCCGCTTTGTCGGAAGCGATCGCCAGTATTGAAAGCAGCAGTTCTTACGAGAATGCCGGCGTTAATGCTTGCGTTGATGGCGGAAATAATTGCGGGGTTCCGTTGGGCAAGTACCAGTTTATAAACTACGACGAGTACGCTGCTAGTTCAATTTCATCTAAACCAGGGGGTACGCAATTTTTAGCCAAACTGCGAGGCGGTTATCAACCTACTCAAGCAGAACTTTTTCAATTTTTTCCGCCTGCCGATCGAGAAGCTGTTTTTGCTCAAAGTCTCGCTTCTAAGCTGAATGCCACCTCTCAAGAAAAAGACCCTACTACTGGAAGTTTTTTTAGTGGCGATCGCCTGATTGAGCGAGTAGCTCAAAAGCATTTCGGGGGCGACTATTCCAAAGTTGACGGCTCTTCAACCGATACATTCGGTCGTTTAACTCTCTCAAGTTACGGACAGGATGTTTTGAGGCGCTATCGAGAGGGAGGTAGGGCGATCGCGGAGTCGAATGCTGCTGCTTGCGTTCCGACTTCCAGTGCGGCGCAATCCTCTAATTCTGCGAGTGCTGCCCCCGGCGGCGGTCAATCCACGAGTCAGTATATCAAGCCTGCGAATGGGCCTGTAACCAGCCGCTTTGGGATGCGAACTCGTCCGGTTTCCGGGGTGCGGAAAATCTATAACGGCATTGGAATTGCCGGCTCAATGGGAAGTCCGGTAAAAGCTGTTGGCGGCGGCGTTGTCAAGACAGCGGTGTCTAACTGCCAGGAAGGGTTAAAGAACTGCGGCGGTGGCTACGGCAACTGGATCGAAATTGAACACGGCAACGGTCGCACAACTCGGTATGCTCATCTGCGCGAGGGTTCAGTGAAAGTCAAAGTTGGCGATCGTGTTTCTCAAGGTCAGGTCATAGGCGGACTAGGCAGCACTGGGACAACGGCAGACCCTCGCTTGCACTTTGAAACCCGCATTAATGGAACGGCTGTTAACCCATCTCAAGAAGGAATTTGAATTAAACGGAGATGTTCTGCACCATGATTTCCTTGAAAAAACGGACAATTATGTTGAAATTTACCTGGGGCTTGCTAACAGCTTTTTTGGTTTATTTGTTGAGCAGTTTATTTACCCATCCCCCAGCTTTTAGCCAGCCGACTCGGAACGCTGATGTCCCTTCAGCTTGCCTTCCAGTTGGTCTAGGGACTCTCAGGACAGAGTTTGTAACTGAAGTAACAGATGGCAGCACTCAATATCGCTTGTTCGATGCCTATTTGCAGGGAGATGCCGTGCCTTTTTCTGTATTGGTTTCTCTCCAAGAGAAGCAGTGTAGCTTGCTTTATTCCAACCCGACAAACGATTTTTATCCTTACAGCCACACTGTCAAGCTGCCGATAGCAAGGCAAATTGCTCTGGGAGAATTGCGTTACTCCATCAACAAGGCAGGGAGTATTGATAAGTTCCGCTCTACCTTGCAGCCGAATTTGGGAGAACCCACTTGGCAATTTTCGGAAGAAGAGCTTTGGGCATTTAAGCAGGTTGGGATTACTGTTCCTTCACTTAGTAAAAGCAGCAAAGATAAGTGAGATATGTTCGCTTTAATAAGACTCCTACAAGGGAAAACCCAACTTTTGCTTAAAGCGGATTTAGTAAATCTGCCGGGTGTCTTTCCTAACCGGATTTAGTAAATCTGCCGGGTGTCTTCCATAACCGGATTTAGTAAATCTGCCGGGTGTCTTCCATAACCGGATTTAGTAAATCTGCCGGGTGTCTTTCCTAACCAGATTTAGTAAATCTACCGGGTGTCTTTCCTAACCGGATTTGGTATGACATCTACATAGAAATAATTTACGGAGGTTAAAGCAATGTTTAGCAAAAATCAACAACTAACTTCAGGTTCAGAACACATAGGGGAGCCACCAATCATAGCTGCAAATAAAAAATTATTACTGTTTTCTCAACCTTCTCATAAGGAACTCCCAAACCCCGTTTCTAATTCCCTAAATAATTCTCAGTCCCGAGTATCATCGTTTTTATTTATTGGGCGGTGGTTCCGCTTTGGAGTGGTCTTGTTCTTGCTGTTATCGGTGTTGTTAGGAACTGCTGGTTGCACCGCGAGTGCTACAACGATTTCTTGGACACCTGCTACTAGACTCATCCCTGTTGAAACTGTTCAAGGCATAGTTGCCGAAAATTCTGACCTTAACCCCCAGAATTCAGCATCAAATGTGTTGGCTTGGGCTGTAAACGGACAAGCAGGCAGGTTAGTTATTTTTAATTTTAACAGCCCTGGAGTTTGTGGAGCGGGAGGTTGCTTATATGCTGGGTATTTATTCAGAAAGAATGTTCCTCCTCATCGTGTATTTGCTAGTTATTTAAACGAAAACTTGCCACCTAATAAACCGCTACTTCAAGTAGTAAGTGACCCCTCAGAAACCTCTGATTTGCCTTGCTTGCAAGTACAGCAGCCGTCACAAAATGGTATTCGACAGTTGTTTCTTTGCTTCAACGGTCGCCAGTACCAGTTAGCTAACAGTTCCTTGATTAATCTTCCCAATAAAATGGAATAGGCGACTTTAAAGTATTTGAGCTTGGCTCTTCGTTAGCGATCGCCTGTTTCGCACCAATAAAAAAATGCCTCGCTCCCTAACTGGATATGAGGCACTTCTTCAAAAGTAACTAACCGAAGCTGTTAGTCATCTGCTTCCGTATCAAAATCATCGTCGAACTCCTCTTCTTCATCAAAATCGTCGAAATCATCCTCTTCTTCTATTACTTCAGCGGCAATTTTACGAGGGGATTTATGATTGGCGGTCTGCTTTTTTCCATTTTCTACTTTACGAGGAGCGGGTGGCAACACTTGAATTTGCGGTTCGGCTGTACCTGGTAATGCAGGAGTTTCAGTGAATCCGGCAATGATATCGTGCAGCCCCCAAATCGCATTTTTATGCTGCGGGCGTCCCAGATATAGAAAGGGGAAATTATCAGCAGTTGGCTTAGTATAGCTGACAGTTTTGCAACAGTAGCTCTTATTAGAGCCTTCACCTTCTTTAACTCCTTTGAATTCCACCTCTAGGATACCGAGGCTTCGCCATTTATCGGTTTTCCCGCTGAAAGGAATTTGGAAATAGTCGGCGAATGCTTTTTCCAACAAACGGTAGAATTCGTCTCTGGCTGCTTTAAAACTCCAAAGCGCAACATTCTTAAATCTGACGACAATAGGCGTGCTGT
Source organism: Microcoleus sp. C2D2 (assembly GCF_036702495.1). NCBI lineage: Bacteria > Bacillati > Cyanobacteriota > Cyanophyceae > Oscillatoriales > Microcoleaceae > Microcoleus > Microcoleus sp. C2D2. Next base: position 21,073 of record NZ_JAUBTO010000021.1, read on the forward strand.
GTCTGGGACGATTGTTTTCATCCAAGAAGACAATGGCGTGTTCGCTAACAACATCCATTATCTTTTTATCGAGTTGAGCCTTATACTCTTCGTACAGCCCGACAACACTACCACCTAGATCGGGAACGTCATTTTTGTAACGAATGTATTCAGGGACGAATCCCAGCACGCATAAGCGGCATTTAGAGAGCAGCAGGCCTGTAACATCTTCTGTTAGTCCAATTGTAGTCATTTCCTCTTCTGTTGGCATGACCAACCAATTGGCTTTTTCTAGCTGATCCTCTGGAATTAATATTCCTGCCATTTGTTCGTTGATGATGATGCCATAGGGCAGAATTGGTCGCCTTACTTGATTGTGACCGGGTTCTAGGAGTTCGGGGTCAATTTCAAAATCGAGGTTTTCTGACTGAAATTGAGTTGTGTCTTCAATGATTTCTGGTTCGAGTGGGGTTTTAGTTTTAGCTTTGCTATTAGTTTTAACCATTCTAGAGTTTGCTTAAAAGAGCGTTTCAGCAAGGCGGTAGCCTTAACTCCTGAAGGGGTAGGGCTCTTTCATTCTCTCGTGACATCCTCAAAAGTAAAGCGATCGCTATTAACGTTTTCAGACTTTCAGGTTTTTTATTAGTGACAGAAGGGCGAAGATGGCGAGCGCGGTAGGTTTTGGAGGTTCCTGGTTTTGCTAGAATGAAACAGCCTTGCTGCCTAGAGGGGGCAGGGCTAATTTATTCTGTCCATAGAAAAGTTAGGATAATGTGAGGGAGTGTGCGATCACCATAACATTCTCACGAGCCCCCGTAAGGATAATGAGTGCCTCCCTCATAGAAGCCTTGTCCCAAGTTTCAGATTTTCGGATTCCTAGAGGACGCCGTTATCCTTTGGAGTTAGTGCTACTGTTAGTGATTATGGGAACCTTGAGTGGTTGCTACGGTTATGCAGCTCTTGAAAATTTTGCAGCCCGTCATTATCAAGCGTTTTCATATTAAATTGGTATAATATATTATAATTCTAAACTAAAGGAAGCTTGCTGTATGAAGTGGTTTAAGCGCTTTTTAGGAAATAATAAAAGCAATTCAGATATAGAGACTCAAACAATATCAGAAATTAAGCCCCTTAGAGATGGGGGTTACGAAGCTTTTTTTAGTGAGCTTTTGAAGGGGTTAAATCATGGAGGGGGGATGCCCCAAGTGCTAAAAGATCTAGAAAGTCGTATTCACGATCAAAGCTTCAGGTTTTGGCTGAAGCGCTTTGGGAAAGAATTGTTGACATCACCCATACCAAATTATAATTTAGGGCGACAGTTGGTCAAGCTAAGTGAAAATTCCTGTGGAGAAATTGGCGAAATTCTGGGAGATTTAGGTAGACAATTGCTAGCACGAGAAATGCCTTCATTAGAGCAATTATTTCAATTAGAAGAAAAAATAGTAGCCATCGAAATAATAGTACGCGGGTGCGAGAGAATTGAGGTTATTGAAGGTGGAACAATAAAAAAACTACACAATATGGCTGTTCGTGCAATTACAATTCAGTGCGGAAAGGTAGTAACTAAAGCAGAGTTAGAGGCAGATAGAAATGCAATTGTTTCTCTAGGCTACTTTTCTTCAGTATCAATAGAGATTTTGCCAGAGTCCATCGTTCTAGGTGTGAGATTATCATTTTTTGTCGTGCCCAACCCTTTATTTAAAAGGTTATATCTACAAGGAAGCCAAATTATCTCTCAGCAAATAGCAGATAATATTTTTATGCCACAGTATGGAAATATTTTTAATTTTAATCATTTTGAAAAAGGGGTTGAAGTTTTAAAAGAATTGTATAAGAGTAATGGATTTATTTTTGCTAAAATCCTTGAAAATCCAAAAATTTCTGACACTGGAACTCTTACGCTTGAAGTAGCAGAAGGGATAATAGAGTCTATTCAATTACATTTTATTAATTATACAAAATTAAACACAGAAGAAATCACATCTCTATTCTTTCAGCAGGATCTAAATCTTAAGGTTGACAGTATCCTCAATCAATCTAGTTTACAAGAGGCTATAAAGCACATATATGAACTGGGCGATTTTGAGAGCGTAGAACCAAAATTTAATACAGGACAAAATCCTAAAAAAGTAGCTATAGTGATTGATATTACTGAAAAATCTTATGTTCAGCCTCAAGAGGGACTACAAAAGGTCTGCGTGTCAAATCAATGGCATCAGATGGGAGTTGAGTATCTTGGGATGCACAAATACAGTGATGCTGTTACCTCTTTTGATCGGGCACTCGGTTTAAACCCCGACGACCCGGAGACATGGTATCAATACAGCATTGCCTTACAGAATCTACGCCGTTACCCAGAGGCTATTAATGCTCACAACCAAGCAATAAATCTACGTCGTATCAATGAGCAGCGGCAGAAAGCCCAGCCTCTTTTTGAGCAAAGTATGGCTGAACTAGAGGTAAAAAATTATAAGGAAGCTCTCGACTTGTTTAACCAATGTTTAGCAATCGATCCCGATAACTCTGAAAGTTGGCATAATCAAGGTATAGCATGGGCAGGATTGGATAATTACCAAGCAGCACTTGCTAGCTTTAACAAAGCTATAGAGAAGCTAGATCAACAGAAAAGTTGGATAATTCGGAGCGTAGTACAGGATAATTTGGGATTGTACGAAGATGCCCTCGATAGTTGTAAAAAAGCCTTAATGTTTAACCATAATGACCTTGATAGCTTGAGGCTTCAAGGCGTAATTTTATCGCATTTAAAACGTTATGAAGCTGCTATTATTAGCTTTGCTAAAGTGCAAAAAATTAAACCAAATGATTTTATATCATTGTGTTCTTCTATAGTGATGGAAGCTTACAGCGGACATTACGATATGGCTGTGGCTCTAGGTGAAAAAAACCCGGAAATCCTAGATAAAAAAGACCAAAATACGCTCTTCTGGACACGTCTTTTGTTACTTTTATCCATAGGTCGGGAACAGGAAGCAATAGCTCTTTGCGAAAAAATCCCTGAAAATTTTCTTAATTCAGATATTGCTAAATGTATTAATAAAGAAACATTAATAATAGGTTGTAGATTATTTTTGTTATTGATAAACCCCAAAAAGCTTCCTCAAATAAATTTAACCTGCGAACCATTTTTTAGTCAAAAAACTGGAGGAATCATTACTTTTGGTTGGATCTTTAAAGCTGATACATTTAGCCAAACCTTTATATTAAACAAGAAGCAGCTGAAAGCCGCGCTACTAATATTTGAGGAAGCATTGGCAGATTATACTAAAAATTATAATTCTTATCCAATATTAATGTTTATAGGCTATTTTCTTACTCTTATAGCTGTAGAACGCTATGAGCAGGCTCTGTCCTTGTGTGAAGAAATATCAGGATTTACTTATGATTATGAATATACACCCTTCTTATTATGTGTATGTCGTATAGTGGTTTTATTGTTCCTCAAGCAGTATGAAGAAGCTATTAGTCTTTTTATGGGTGAGGGACTTACTCATTTTGAAGAAATCTCAAAATTTCATTTTAATGATAGGAATCGCAATTTGATATTACTTTGCGTTCAGTTTCTAATACTCTTGGCCTCAAAGCAATATGAAGAAGCGTTAGCTTTTTGCGATCGAACTGCGAAAGTTTTTTATGAGGATCAGAATGTCACTTGGATCGTGTCTATTTGTCGCATGATTGTTAATTATGAAATGAATCAACCAAGGGAGGATATCTACGGATTTGTAGAAGATATTCCTAAAGTTGAAACATTAAGACAAACCGTTAAGTTTACAGAAGATTTAAGACAAAAATTGGCAACAGCTCCATTTGAAGGATTGAGAGAAGCATCGGCATTTCTTTCTGTTTCTTCAGTGCTTTTACTAATAGAAGAAAATCGAGTTCAAGATGCTATAGATTTGCTCAATAAAACCATAGGCAATAATTTTCATAATCCAGATATGGTTAGATGCTTACAAATTGTGGGGACGACTTTGTTAGTATTTACACAACGCTATGAAGAAGCTGTTGAAGTTTTTCAGGAATATATAAATAATGGGCTGGATGAATATAATGCTTGGCTAATGTATGGGTTTTCACTCTTAGCCTTAGAAAGATATAACGAGGCAGTTGCTAGCTATGATCGCGCTCTTAAAATAAAACCAGAGAGCCAACAAGCTTGGGCTAATAGGGGAATAGGGCTGTATCACTTAGGTCGCCATCAAGAGGCAATAGATAGCTTTGCAAGCGCACTGGAAGCTACCGAATATGACCAGAATATAGAATCGGGACAAGAACTACCAAATATTCCAACCCCCATTAATTATGGTAATGACAGTGCTAATAAAAATAATAAAATTGAAATAAAAGACCATAGGATCTGGATTTACAGAGGGCAAGCTCAATTCAAATTAGGTAACTACGAAGAAGCAATCGCCTGCTATGATAATGCTCTCGCAATCAATCCAGAATACTACCAAGGCTGGATTAGTCGTGGAGAGGCGGTGCTGGCTTCAAGAAATTATAGCTCTCAGCTCCCTTCGTCCCTATCTCCGGCTACGAGAAATCCTGAACTTAATCAGCGTGGCTACCAGGGACAATTGATAAGCCTCCGAGAAGGATTAAAATATTGTAATAGCAATAAAGATATTCACCCTTTTTACAAAGGGCTGTTGCATCATGCCATTGGCAAAGCCCACTATTTTCAAGGACAACAAACTGAATGGCAACAAAACGCAGAATGCGAGCAATATTGGCGAGATGCTTTAATTGAGTATCAAGCAGCAATGACAACATTAACATCAGAGTTACACCTAGAGCAACATCTCGAAGTCTTGCAAGATATGATTGCTGTCTATCGAACACTTGGAGACTTTGGTCACGCGAAGTTTTTACGTTCGGAAGGCTCAGAACTGATTCCTTGTCTCCTGCAAAACTGTTCCCCACGTCGAAGAGTACAATTAGCACAAAAGTTTGCCAGTTTCGATCAGTTACGGGTTGATGAATTAGTGGATTCAGAACAGAAAATAGCTGCCTTAGAGTTAGCAGAGGAGCGCAAAAATTTCTGTTTACGTTGGTTGCGTGATGGCTGGAGTGACAGGATTAAATGCAGTCCGAAGTATCAAGAAATTCAACAGTTACTAAACTCTCGGACTGCGGCAATCTACTTTCACCTCAGTCCAGCATCAATGACTACCTTTATTATTAGACCAAAAAGCAATCGGCTAATTGCTTTATCAGCGAGTGCAACAGAGGTTAACAAATGGATAAAACGTTTGAAAGAAATGTATCAAGATTATCGTAGTGGCGCTAAAAAATTTAGAAGCAAAAAGGAAAATAACGAAGAACATCCTTGGCAAACAGCAATAATTGACTGCCTCTTTAAAATTTTTGATGTTTCTACTATTCTTAGCTACTTATCTGAAATTGACCACTTAATTTTGATTCCTCATCGGGAATTACATTTACTGCCTATAGAATACCTATTCTGTGATTACTCTTTCACAATCATCCGTTTACCTAGCGCCCAAGTGGGACTCGATTTGCAAAAGTCTGAGGTAACTACAGAGGCATTCCCTTTAGTAAGCATAGACTGTCCCAGTCCCTTACTCTTCGCTGAAATGGAATCTAAAGTTATTGCTCATTTTTACAAAGAAAATCTGATTTATATTTCCAGTGAAACAGCAACTAAACAGGCAGTTATTGAAACTTTGCAACGTTATAATGGGTTCTTTCATTTTACAGGACACGGCACTCATAATATCGATTATCCCTTAGAATCAACTCTTGAGCTGAGCAATAAAGAAGTCATAACTATGCAAGAAATATTTAAACTCAATCTCAGCCAATACTCTCTCATTTGTTTATCTGCCTGTGAAACTGGTCTCACCAGCCAAACCAACATCATTGATGAATATGTCGGTTTAGCGAGTGGATTTTTATCAGCAAAAGCCAGTTACGTTCTCAGCACCCTTTGGCAAGTTCAAGAAATATCATCGGCCTTAATAATGATAGAATTTCACCGAGAGATCAAAATAAAAAAACAGCCCCCCACTATCGCCCTCAAAAAAGCGCAAACCTGGCTACGCGCTGTCACCTCTGAGAAACTCGCCCAATGGTATGAACAACTCGCTACCGAAATAGGTGAGGGTAATGATTATTACGATACCTTAATATCCAGAGCCAACCAAGCCAAAAAAGAAACTGCTACAATGGGAAAAGAATATACCCCCTACAACCACCCTTATCACTGGGCTGGGTTTATTATTACGGGGAAAATCAACCCATGAAAGCACAAAACGCCCTTACTCTTCTTGCCTGTTTACAAACCTTGGCAACCTTCCAAGGCACAATCCCCGGTCAAGCACAAGAGAAAATAAATGAAGCCGGAAAACTATTAACCACTGACACACAAGTGGCTATTTCTCTATTACGGCAAGCGGTGAGAAGCTATGAGAAACTCTCGCAGCCTTATCAAACAGCTTATGATGTTTTACTGCAGCGTTACGAGGAGCAAAAAAAAGCAAAAACTCTCATAGAGGATGATGACGAAAACGACGCTACACTCAATTATTTTTTGGAAAATCAACTGCCCCCAACCTTACCAAAACTCGGAGAAATATTAACCCAACTCAACCCGGCAGAAGCTCTGAAACAAGAATTATCAACCGCCACTAATAAACCTCCCGAAGAACGTAGCAGCGATGAGAATACATTGGTAGAATTTTTTATGGGAGTTCCGTTATTCTAATGACTTTAATTATTGATCCCACCCTCGATTTATTTCTCTACCACAAAAGAGATGCCGGTAGTGATGAACAAACCGAAATTGCCAACAATCAAGCTTATTTTACAGACAACTTTCCAGACAATCTTAAACCAAATTTTGACCTAGAAACCACCGCAGACTCAACCGAATATCTGGTTTTACTCAAACAGTCACAAGCCCCCGACATAGAAGATGGCGGATATAAAATCACCGCTTCTTATTATGCTGTTTTATTGGCAGATACCTACGGACTATTTTACACCTCTTCTCTCACCAATGACACTACCCCACAGGATATTTCTTGCCTGCCAATCATGAAAAAGCAAATCATCCAAAAAACCGGAGATATCGGCCGAACTTGGATGATATCAGCGTGTTTGCAAAACGGTGATTGTGCAGAAACAGTTGCCAAAAATATATATCAAACTTCCTTTTCGGGGGATGGGTGGAAAAACAAACAGCAGGGTAAATTTTTAGAAGGAGATATATTTGAAATTTATCAAAACCCGCCAGATGGAAAATCGAGAGAGGAAAGTCATGTTTTAATTATACTCTTTCCCACTCCCACCGACAAGGCAAACTTAGGGAAATTAACAAAAGTCTTAATGCAATTGTTATGCTTTCGTCATAAAGTTTTCTGGGCATATCAAAAAACTCGTGAATCAAAACAAGAACTGCAAAAAGTCTATCAATCTATCCGCAACACCATTAACGACTTTGGCAAACACTTTATCGGTAATGAACTAACCTCCGAACAGTTAGGGAAGCTGGAAAAAATATTAAAGACAAATCTAGCTAATTTCTACGATTATGGTAATCAACTTAACTATTTAGAAACGTACAAACAAACGATAGAGGTTAACCTGCACAACTACAAACAAGCTTTACAAAATATTGGCAGTAAAGCTGCGGGACTAGGCGAAAGTAATTTGATTTTTTTAGATATATTCACTGATTTAGTTGAGCAAAAATACTACAAACAAATAGAAAAAGATTATGCTAGTCTCAGTCCTGGCTTGAACATGCTAGAAAACTTAATCAACACAATTCGGGGGATTGTGGAAATTGAACAGGCCCAGAGCAATCGTCGTATCGAAATTCGAGATCGCCAATTCCAAAGTTTTGTAGCAGTAGCGGGTGTAGGAGTAGCAACTGCATCGCTAACTGCTACTGCTGTTGCACCAGTTATCCAGCAAATTACCACACCTTTACCCAATGAAACCACTTCCAAAGCTAATCATAGTGGTTTTATTTGGACGGGCTTTTTCTTATTGTGTCTGATTTTGGGAGTGGTATCTGGTGGGATTGCTTATTGGGCGCGCTCCCGTCAGCATTCTTCTAGTAACTAAATGATGTTAATGTTTTTTTCGCTCTCCCTGGCAATAATGGCAGCCCTTCAACAAAGTTGATGGCTCCTTTCAAACCCGCGATCGCGTACAAAGAAGCTGCATCTGCTTGTTCGGATAGACTAGCATTGGCTTCTTCTAACAACTTTATTAGATATTCAGGAACCTGTACGAAACCGCCATCAATACAAGCAAGGGGGACAAATTTAGTATCGGGAGCTAGGGCTTTTGGCTTCAAAAAAGGCAGTTCGCGCTGGAAAGGTTTTGGAGTGGGGCGACTGTTTGTTACAGGCGATCGTTCTGGTTTGCGCCTACGCCACCGCTTGGCTCGGTAAAAACTCCCTTTCAATAATGGGGGCTGGCTTACCATCAATACAGCTTCGTGAAAGGGGAAATTCATCTGTTCTCCTTCCTGAATTTTCACCTCTTCTAAGTTAGATTTTGTCAACCAGTCAGGCGCCAGCGGACAGTGAGGGTAAGACACGACTTTAGAGTTGTAGGTTAAGTCGGAAAGCAATTTGCCCGTTCTGGATAGTCTGGCGTTAAGATAATGCCACTTTAATCCAGGTAGATAGGCTCCTGAATATTTTACTTCAACGGCTCCCATGTAAATCCATTCTGTACGTTCTAAAGTTAGCGAAATGTCGCCTCTTCCTAGTTTGATGGTGCTGCGTTTTAAAATTTCATAGTCCGGGTGTCTCTTCAAAAGCTCTGACAGCCACTCTTTTTGTTTCTTATTCACGGTAAAAAAATCTTTCAATAATTTTGCTTCCTATCCTGTTGACTGCGTTAGCAGGGATAATATCAAGTGCTGGTTGTTTTCTACCGAAAGTTAGAACTGTTGGCTGTAATTGCTCGTTCCCAAGACTGAACTAACACTGAGTAATTTTGATTTAAGGTTACTTATCTGCCAACACTAAGTTGTAGCTACAACTGAGGTCATAGTTAATTGAGCGATAGACAAAATATTGAATTCAGATAGATACTTATGAATTTTGAGATTAAATTTTTGATAGCACAGGCTAACTCTACTCCAGTTCTCGCTCAAGCCCAGAGGAGAACCCAGCAACCCACACCCCTATCGTCAATTGACTTAGGCGGTCTCTTCCAACAATACAATAACCCGGATGGATATCTAACAATAGGAGCGCTGATATTCCTCCTCTTACTGTCTCGGTTTCTGGGAAATGGAAAGGGCAAAATTACCACTGGCAAAGTGTGCGGAACTTCCGAAAAAATGGCAGCCACTCAGCTTGCATTGAAACAAATTAAGGAACGCAAGCATAATAAAGTCACGCTCTGGTGTGGCAGTCCTCGCTATTGGTGGAAGGGGAAAAAACTTAAAGGTTTTGTTACCACTATTCAGACAGCTTTTGGTTCTCCTCCCACTGTTTGGCTCCCTCATGCAGAACGGTCAACTTTAGTAATTGGAGCACCTGGGTCGGGTAAAACTTTTTCTACAATTGATAGGGCGCTAGAAAGTGCAATGGTGCAAGGATTTCCGATTATTCTATACGATAAGAAAGGATCTCAGCTCAAACTCCACGCACCTCTGGCAGCGCGGTATGGCTACCAAGTGTCGGTATTTGCACCGGGAGAACCTTATTCAGGCATCATTAATCCCCTCGACTTTATGAAGTCCCCTCAAGATTCGGTCATGGCTGGGGAAATCGGTCAGGTTATTAATAGAAATGCGAGTGCAGGCAATGGAAAAAGTGATGAGTTTTTCTCTAAAGCCGGAGACTTATTGGCTAAAGCACTCCTTCAATTAGTCAAGGGTTCTAGGTATCCAGATATGGCAATGCTCTATGCAATTTTGAGGTTGCCAAATTTGGTAAAGCGGATTGATTATGCGGTTCAATCCCGTCGAATCGATGAGTGGGTCGCTACCAGCTTCAACCAATTTTTGAGCGCTAAGGAAGCAGAAAAAACTATTTCAGGAATTCTGACGACAGCGGCCGGAACGTTCAGCAGTTTTATCCAAGCTGACCTGTTGCGAGCATTTTTGGGAAAGTCGGACATCCCAACGAAAATAGAAGGCCGACAGATGATTATTTTCAAATTAGATGACGAGCGGCGCTCCGTCGTGGGGCCTCTGCTAGCAGCCGCGATTCACCTCCTCGTTGTGTCCAACTTAAGTCGCCCTCGGAAAGATCCACTGGTTATTTCACTCGATGAATTTCCCTCCATTCGATTGGATCGGATGCCGCAGTGGATTAACGAATATCGCTCGAATGGAGCTTGTTTCATTCTAGGAATTCAGAGTTTGGAGCAACTGTACGAAGGGTACGGAGAGAAAATGGGGGCGGCGATCGCCTCTGCTTGCAGCACTCATATTTTATTCAATCCGGGTAACACTGATACTGCAAAAAAATACTCCGAACGCTACGGAGAAAAAGAAGTTTTGCTGAAAAGCAAGTCCACCAGCCGTTCAATGGGCGGCCAATCTCAAAGCAATCAATCTATTAGTTGGAACGAGTCGCTTCAAAAAATGCCGTTGTTTTCGGTGGACGAAATTTTGCGGTTCCCCCAGGGACGGTGTGTAATTACGAACCCCGGCTACAGTTCCGGCGGCGAGGGGTCAATTCCTTACGCGCTGACTATACCTATTCCCAAAGCAGACTTGCAGCGGCAAAGCGAGAGTGAGGCTCTCTGGGATGCAGAGGTCAGGTTCCGGCTGGAGAGTCGGGTGCAACTTGCAAGTCAAGACCAGCTTACAGCCGCTTTGTACGATCGCATTGAGGAAGCAGAACGGATGCTGCCTCTGCCAGACGCCGGAGGTAACGTTCCATCCCAATCGCCGATGCCGCCAGCTTCAGGCAAGAAATTTGGCTCTGACCCGCTAGACTCAGTTGTCAGTAAAACTGGGCGTTCTAGGCGGGTTTTTGCCACTGGCAGCATTGGCAAGCGCTAGCGGGCGTGTGGCAGCCAATGGAAAATTTTCCATTGGCCTTGACCTGAAAGTTGGGATCGATTCGGATAGCAAAAGCCGCGATCGCATTCTGAGCGGCTGCGACAATAGTCTAAATCTCTACCTCTGGAATTCCCTCGATGTCGAAATGAGTTAGGGACGCGATCGCAGGCGGTGATATTCTTCGAGCAGCAACAGGCCATCTCGCCTGTCCTGCCAGCGCGGACGCGAGCCAGTCTTTCGCCTGCGCGTGTTGCCGGCTGTCCCAACTGATTTCATGCCTCGTCCCCGGATGGGCGGGGTGCAGTGCTAACACGGTCAGCTTGATATTTTCTGGCGACAGCGAGAGAGATTCGGCTGCTGTCCACAATTTTACTCGGTCAGACCAATTTAATGCAGGATGGCGGATTGCCCATTCAATTAAATGGACGGATTGACGTTCAAGAAAAGCTGCATTGGCGTTGATTTGCACGCATACATCTTTATTAAGCTTAGCGCTAAACTGAGTATCGACTAAGAATGTAGGAGGTTCCCATTCAAATACCTCTGGAAATAGCAAACTAACTTCCATAATCCACTTATCCACTTTGGGATTCGCAAGTAGCAGGGGTTCAGTGGGGAGTTTCAAGAAAGTTTGTTTCATTATTAGTTGAAATTCCTCTTGTTTCAATTCAATGGGAACTGTTAGTTGTGTCGGATTGGCTAAAAAATTTAAATCAGTGAGGGTGATTAATTGCATAGGTGGGTAAGACAGTTACAGCCTACCCAGAGGGCGCGACGCTAGTCGCCTGGATGCTATTTATTGATAATGAACATTTTGGTTATCAAATATTTATAAATAAGAGTTGAGCGACTTCAAGAAAAATGCTCACGGGCGATCGCCACTTGAGAGGGTTTCGAGTACAGGGAACTTCAGTTTAAGGGTGATGTCTCAATGCCTGCGACTACGCCATTGCTGCCCAGGAACATTGTTAATAACCCTCTCAAGCAGTCATCATGCTTGTCGAGGTTAAGGAGCCTCAACGATTGACCTATCAAGGTTTCAGAGGCGTTGTCACCCGCGTCACACCCGGAAGCGAAAAAACGAGCCAAACAGTTATAGGTTGCACTGCTCGGCTATGGTAGCGACGAGTTAAACTGCGACGCAGCAGCACTCAATGCTGTGCGATCGCACATTCAAACTCATTGGCAAACAGATCATCGGCTAGTTTCAGTAAAAAGGAACCTTACTACAAAGCCTGCTCGATCGCCCGCCGCGCCAATTCCACCTGTTCCACAGCATCCAGATAAGCTAGGGCTGCTGCATCCCAAACCACTTTTCTCTGCATCCTGTTCAAGACGATTTTCCCAAACTCGTACACCGTGCCGAAGCTTTGCAGCCTAAGAATTCGCTCAGCTATTGAGCAAAAACTCGGCGTTGGGTTCAATATCGCCACCACATCTGAGTGAAGGAGCGACACCACCTCTGAACCCATATCGACTTTCAAAGTCGCTCCAACCTCCACAATCCGGCCCCAAAATCCATTCCACTTCTTTTCCGCTATTTTTTCTTTAGGAATAAAAGGGATTTTGACAATAACCCATGCCCCCGCGCTGTCTGGACCAAAGCGCGTTTTGACTCCCTCACCCGTAATTGGTTCGCAAGGAGTGCAAGTTTTACATTCTTCACCGCAATCGCCTTCTTGAACCTGCTCGCTACTAATGCTGCCCTCGGTTTTCTTCGAGGCGGAAGATTTTCTCAAAGCACCCTTAATCAGAGCTTTAGCTTGTTTCGGGGTTTTCGCTGCTCCCGACGAGATCGCAGCCAACGCCACTACTCGCTTGTCCTCCTGCATCTTCGCAAGTTGATACCCTACATCTATGCTGTGGTCATTAATAATGTCCAACCACTTTGCAGCCAATTCGGGGCGAGCTTTCTTGAGCTCGTCGGCAGCTTTGACGGCAATGCGCCCTTTCCTGTAGTTCCTGCCGCACCCCAAGCCGACTATAGCCGCCACAATATTTTCCGTCAGTTCCATTTCCCTTGGAGTCAGACCCAAGTCGATCGGGTTCAATGGAAAATTTTCCATCAGCGGTTGCTGGTTGTCCGACGGCAGCTCTGCTGAGCCAGCAGCTTGGTGGCGAGCTTTCTTAGCAGCGTGTCTGTTCCTCAGCTCTCTAGCTATAGGCTCCACAACAATTCCTTCCCGAATTCTCTGTACTGGACTTTGGTGGCGGTGGCGGTTTTCTGCCACCAAGACGAAGAGCTCGTCATCTTCAGTCTGGAAGTGGCAGACAATAACTGGGACAAACTTCCAGCCCAGCGCTGCTAGCGCCCTCCACCGCCGATGGCCGCTAACGATCGTGCCATCTGTTTTGACGGTCAGCGGTTGGACGTAGCGTTTGAGTTGGATCAACTCTACCAGGTCAGCAATACTTTCGGTGCTTCCGTAAATTTCCTCATTGCGAGGGTGAGGCTTGAGTTGGTCAAGACCAATATGCTGAATCGCGTCGCTGACTGAGAGCGACACAGTTTCATTTTTATTCATTTGGATAGCCCTGGTTGTTTATTTGGGGATTGGGGCTTTGTACCTTTGCCTGCTAAAACCAATAAGGTTTCCTAACAGAAAGCTGGGGTTATTTTCTGTCGGGGCGGCGCGGGCTGTATCGGCAGGTCGCCTTCACTGTCAAAAGGTTCGCTGTCTTTACATTCTTAAGAATAGCATATTTCTTAAACTAGCAATTCGCTCCTATCAACTTGGTATAATCAAGTTGATAAATAATGCAGAATATAAGTTATGCAGAATATAAGTTAAAACTCCCTTCCTACACAAACCCACGCGCCCCAAAAATAACGCGCTTGTAAAGGATTATTTTGTAATTCCCATTGTTCAACTAATTGAGGTGATTTTTCCCGCAAGGTTGATCGAATTTCTTGTATAATTTTTTGACCATTTGGTAAAGATTCTAACTCTTTCCTTGTCAGCGTCCTAATATAGTTTTGTGCCTCTTGTAAAGCTTGTTGGCAGCGTAAGTTTTTTTCCTGATAATTGACAAAAAAGCGATTCATTAATAAAATCGAAACTTGAGCAGGAACAGACCACAAACTCATAATTAAAAGTCGGGCTCCGGCGGCTGTAAAAGCACTGCGTAAGCCTTTCACCCCTTCCCCAATTTTTACATCACCCACTGCGGTTTCACAGGCAATTAAAATGATTAATTCATTCGCCCATAAATCAAAGCCAGCTACGTCTTGAGCAAAAACAATCCCTTCCCCTGCTTCTGGGGGAATTTCTCCACCTAAAAGCCAAGTATTTGCCCCCGCTAATGCTAATCCTGAACGCAATAATGGGTTTTCTGTGGTTTGAATTTGACGAAAACGAAAGCCTGGTTGAATAAACTCTGCTTTTTTTAAGTTAGGTTGGGGAGGAGCATTTTGGGATAAAAAGAAACCATGAGTAGCAATCACTAAATTTTGAGGGCATTTACCATTTGTTAAATAAGTTTTTAAAGCATCATTTTGTAACAAAGCCTTAACCTTAAATTGAGAAGCAGCAGCTTCAGCTATTTCTCGTGTCATGGGAACAGGGGAAAAAGGTTTATTATCCTCTTGCCCAAAAGTTTCAATAATTTCATTTGTCAGGGAATTAAGGTTAATAGATAAGTTCTCTTTCTTAGTGGGGGTTGAGGGGTTCCCTCTGGCTTGATTTACAGATAAATCAAAATTGGGATCGGCAATTACTAAAGATTCAGAAGCCGAACGATTTGGCTGATATTTATATCGTAATAAATCCCGACCTGCGGTTAAATAGGTAATTTGGTATTGCTCAATCAGTAATTGATTGTCTTGGGAATCTAAGGGTAAAATTTCAAAGGGAATTAGAGTTAATGCACCATCAGGACAGATGAATAATTGTTGACCTTGCAAGTCGTTTTGTATGGGTTTAAAAATTGTGTTAGTTAATTCAAACAAATGATTTTCTGCTTCAGGTTTTTCTGATTTCCATGTTTTGGTAGAGATACCCATATTTTCTAGGTTGATTTGGGAAAACGTTTGACGCACTTTTCTGATTAAATTATCAATTTTATCCGCTTCTCCTAAGTCAATCATCTGAACGTTTTCTGGTTGTTGTGCAGGTAAGATAAAGGCAAGATAACGGGGGTTTTGATATTGGTTCGTGGTAAAGTCATAGACGAAAAAATAAACAAATTCAATTAAGGTACTATTTTGTGGTAATTCTAAAGCAATAGCTTTGCGATTGACTAATTGATTTTTCAGCCGAAGTTCTGGGACGGCGGCGGTGATGTTTTTTTCTGAATTTTCAACTTCACTATGTAATTCAGTCAGGATTTTTTTATTAGCTTCGAGACGGGGTAAATTTTCAGGTAAATAAAGGGAAGATTGCAAGTTAATAATTTGTTGCCAGCGCGATCGCCATGTTTCAAAGGAGTCTTTTAAGTGAGGATAGCGATCGCTATACATCGCTGCATTGAAAGCCGCACTAGCCGCATTACTTAGAGCTTTACGTTTTAACACTAAATCGAATGCAGTATGAATCGCTTGTGATTTTTTCTTAGACTCTTCAAGGGGATAAAAGTATTGATTGATGAGGGAAAGTAAAGAATATTGTGTAGCTCTAATGTTATCTAAGAAAAGAATTCTATCATTTTCTGAACTCCCTACAAACTCTTGACTCATCAAGCTATGTTCTATTTCTGTAGCTTCTTTAAATAATTCTAGGGCTTGTTGATGGTGATTAGTAGCAGCATAGAGCTTAGCTAGATTCGTTAAGCTAACAGTTAGATCAGGATGAGCACCCGGAAACAGACTTTGCCGCATCGCTAAAGCTTCTTGAAAAAGAGGTTCAGCTTCTCTGTATTTTCCTAAAAAATGGTAGAGGTTAGCTAGATTATTTAAGCCCGTAGCCACATTAGGATGATCACCATTAAACAGGTATTTCCATATCCTTAAAGCCTGTTGATAAAGAGGTTCTGCTTTACTGTATTTGCCTTGATTAAAGTAGAGTACAGCTAGATTATTTAAGCTATAAGCCAGATCGGAATTAGCGCCCGAAAATAGAATTTTCATCATCGTTAAAGCTTCTTGAAAAAGAGGTTCTGCTTCTCTGTATTTCCCTTGATCCTTATAGAGGCAAGCTAGATTATTTAAGCTAGCAGCTAGATCCGGATGGGCGCTAGAAAACAGATGTTGCCGCATCGCTAAAGCCTGTTGATAAAGAGGTTCAGCTTCGCTGTATTTGCCTTGATTATAGTAGAGGCAAGCTAGATTATTTAAGCCATGAGCCAGATTGGGATCAGCGCCCAGAAATAGACTTTGCATCATCGCTAAAGCCTGTTGATAAAGAGGTTCAGCTTCGCTGTATTTCCCTAAAGAACGGTAGAGGTTAGCTAAATTATTTAAGCTAGCAGCCAGATCGGGATGGGCGCTAGAAAACAGACTTTTTCTCATCGCTAAAGCTTCTTGAAAAAGACGTTGAGCTTCACTATGATTTCCCTGAGAATGGTATAACATAGCT